>NZ_ALJR01000027.1:0-115115 GCF_000287655.1 Selenomonas sp. FOBRC9 | reverse complement strand
TTTGTGTCACAGTGCCGCGTGTAATCTCCCGATACAAGGTAGAGCGGGAGATCTTCACCTGCTTTGCAATGTCAGTCTTTGACATACCGGTGGATAGGAGGGCAAAAATTTGTCCGCGCCGATATGGGTCTAGGTGTTTATATGAGCGCGTGGTTGTGGTAGAATGAGTATGGGACATGGCAGCACCTTCTGTTCTGTTTTTGTGGTGAAAACATTGTAACACATTGAGCGCTGCCTGTCCTTTTTTTCTGTCCCACTTCATTTTACCATGAACCCGTTGTATGAAGGACAAGGATCGAAGCGCGGTATCCTTGAAAAATCTGGTCTCGTGTGCTAGAATGACGTGATTACGGTACGGGAGGGATTTTTTTGTATGATAAAGTAGATACAAATTTGGATTTTGCCGCGCGCGAGAAAGCCGTTGTGGATTTTTGGCGCGAAAATCATATTGCACAGCAGGCGGTGGATCAGCGCGAGGGTGCGGAGACGTTCACGTTTTACGACGGCCCGCCGACGGCGAACGGCCGCCCGCACATCGGGCATGTGCTGACGCGCGTAATCAAGGACATGCTGCCGCGCTATCAGTCGATGAAGGGCAAGAAGGTTCTGCGCAAGGCAGGCTGGGACACGCACGGGCTGCCCGTGGAGCTCGAGGTCGAGAAGGCGATCGGCATCAACGGCAAGGAACAGATCGAAGAATACGGCATCGAGCCGTTCGTCAAGAAATGCCGCGAATCTGTCTGGACGTATAAGGCGATGTGGGAGGAGTTCTCCGACGTCGTCGGTTTTTGGGCGGATATGGAGCACCCCTACATCACCTACGAGAACAATTACATCGAGTCCGTGTGGTGGGCGCTCAGCGAAATCTATAAAAAAGGACTTCTTTATCAGGGACACAAGATCGTTCCGTACTGCCCGCGCTGCGGCACGCCGCTCTCCTCGCACGAGGTGGCACAGGGGTACAAAGATGTCACGGAGCGTTCGGCAATCGTCAAGTTCAAGGCTGCCGATGAGGATGCGTATTTCCTCGCATGGACGACGACACCGTGGACGCTGCCGTCGAATCTCGGGCTCTGCGTGAACCCCGAGGTGACCTATGTGAAGGTGCGTGTCTACGGCAAGGTCTACTACCTCGCCGAGGCGCTGATGGACAGCGTATTTGAAGGCTCGTGGGGCGACCGTGAGATCCTCGCGACGATGAAGGGCAAGGAGCTCGAGTACCGCAAGTACGTGCCGCTCTACGATTTTGTCTCCGCGGATGTACGCGATAAGGCATTCTTCGTCATTTGCGACGACTATGTGACGACCGAGGACGGCACGGGCATCGTCCATACGGCACCGGCATTCGGTGAGGACGATAACCGCGTGTGCAGCAAATACGGGATGCCGTTCGTGCAGTTCGTCAACGACAAGGGCGAGATGACGGCGGAGACAAAATGGGCGGGCGTCTTTGTGAAGGACGCCGATCCGCTGATCCTTGCCGATCTGGAGGAGAGCGGCAAGCTCTTTAAGGCGCCCGAGTTCACGCACAACTATCCGCATTGCTGGCGCTGTGACACGCCGCTGCTCTATTACGCGCGCGCTTCGTGGTTCATCAAGATGACGGCGGTGCGCGATGCACTCGTGAAGAACAACAACACGGTCAACTGGATTCCGAAATCCATCGGCGAGGGGCGCTTCGGCAACTGGATCGAGCATGTGCAGGACTGGGGCATCAGCCGCAACCGCTACTGGGGCACGCCGCTGAACATTTGGAAATGCGACTGCGGATGCGAGCGCTCGGTCGGATCGATCGCGGAACTCCGGAAACTTCAGCCGAACTGCCCGGAGGACATCGAGCTGCACCGTCCGTACATCGACGAGATCACCTTCCCGTGCGAAAAATGCGGCGCTGCGATGCACCGCGTCCCCGAGGTCATCGACTGTTGGTTCGATTCCGGGGCGATGCCCTTTGCACAGTGGCACTACCCGTTCGAGAACAAAGAAATCTTCGAGAAATACTTCCCCGCGGACTTCATCTCCGAGGCAGTCGATCAGACGCGCGGGTGGTTCTACTCGCTGATCGCGATCGGGACGCTGCTCTTTGACGAGAGTCCGTATCGGAACGTCATCGTGCTCGGGCATGTGCAGGATGAGAACGGACAGAAGATGTCGAAGTCCAAGGGCAACGCGGTAGAACCGATGGACGCGCTGCGACGTCACGGCGCGGATGCGATCCGCTGGTATTTCTACGAGAACAGTGCGCCGTGGCTGCCGAATCGGTTCTCCCACGAGGCGGTGCAGGAGGGCGCGCGCAAGTTCATGGGGACGCTGTGGAACACCTACGCGTTCTATGTGCTCTATGCGAACATCGACGAATTTGACCCGACACAGCATACGATCTCCTACGAAAAGCTCTGCGTGATGGATCGTTGGCTGCTCTCGCGCCTGAACACGATGGTGCGCGCGGTGGACGAATACCTCGGGAGCTATCGTGTGACCGAGGCGGCAAAGGCGCTCCAGTCCTTTGTCGAAGAGCTGTCGAACTGGTATGTCCGCCGCAGCCGCAGCCGCTTCTGGGCGAAGGGCATGGAGCAGGATAAGATCGACGCGTATATGACGCTCTACACGGCGCTCGTGACGACGGTGAAGGCGGCGGCGCCGATGATCCCGTTCCTCACGGAGAGCATCTACCGCAATCTCGTCTGCTCCGTGGACAAGACGGCGCCGATCTCCGTGCACCTGACGGATTTCCCACAGGTGAACGAGTCGTACATCGACACGGAGCTCGAGGACAATATGGAGATCGTGCTCGAGGTCGTCACACTCGGACGTGCGGCGCGCAATGCGGCGAACATCAAGAACCGTCAGCCCGTCGGCAATATGTTCGTGAAGGCGGAACACCGCCTGCCGGAGTTCTTCGTCGAGATCATCGAGGACGAGCTGAACGTAAAGGCGGTGACATTCCGCGACGATATGTCGGACTTCCTCGCGTACCATGTAAAGCCGAATTTCCACGTCCTAGGACCCAAGGTCGGCAAGCAGATGGGCGCGGTCAAGAAAGCGCTCGAGGAGAGTGACGGTGCGGCGGTCAAGGAAGCTCTCGCGGGCGGCGGCTCCTATACGCTCACGCTCGCGGACGGCGATGTGACGGTGACGAGCGAGGACGTCGAGGTGACGGTCGCACAGCAGGAGGGCTACAACTGCCAGAGCTATGGCGGCGTCACCGTCGCGCTCGAGACGACGCTCACGCCCGCGCTCATCGAAGAGGGCTTTGTGCGCGAGATCATCAGCAAGGTGCAGACGATGCGCAAGGAGTGTGGGCTCGAGGTGACGGATCATATCAATCTCGATCTTTCGGGCAATGCGAATCTCGAAGAGACCGCACGGAAGAACGAGGCGTTTATCCGCGAGATTACACTCGCAGACGCCGTTTCCTACGATGCGCCCGCGGGCACGAGCAAAGAGTGGAACATCAACGGAGAGAAATTGACGCTTTCCATCAAATAAGGAAAAAGACATTGGGAAAGTCGCCTGAATGAAGGACATCACTTCATTCAGGCGGCTTTTTCATATTGACATTATACGGTCATATCGTATAATGATAAAAAAGTCTATGAAGAGGAGGATGAACGCGATGGTTTGTTTTCATTACTTTGGGCACGCGGCGTTTCTGTTGGATGACGGCACGCATAGGATCCTTGTTGACCCATTCTTGACCGGGAACCCGACGGCGAGCGTTTCGGCGAACGACGTGGACTGCGATTATATCCTGCTCACTCACGCGCACGGGGATCATCTCGGCGATGCGCCGTCGATCGCGGCGCGCAAGGGCGCGGCGATCGTTGCGATCCCGGAGGTCATTGACGTCTGTCAGGCGCAGGCACTCGCCGAGCTGAAATCGTTCCCAATGAATCTTGGAGGCTCGATCACACTGCCGTTCGGCAAGGTGCGCATGACGGTCGCGCATCACAGCGCGGGTGTGCCCGGCGGCGTTGCGTGCGGCTTTGTTATCTACATCGGGGATAAGGTCGTTTACTACGCCGGCGATACGGCGCTGTTCAGCGACATGCAGCTCATCGGGCGCAAGGATACGATCGACTATGCGGTGCTGCCCATCGGCGACAACTATACGATGGGACTCGAGGACGCGGCACAGGCGGCGCAGTGGGTCAACGCGAGCCATGTGATCCCCATTCACTATAATACATGGCCGGTCATCGAGCAAGAAGTCCACCGCTACAAGGAGGTCACGGAGGCGATGACGCGCGCAGCAGTCTGTATCGTTGCCCCGGGCGAAACACTCGAGCTTTGAGCGCGGGAAAAAAGTCACCGCTCCTCGTTCTTCTAGGGCCTACGGCGGTGGGCAAGACGGAGCTCTCACTACATCTGGCAGAGCACCTCCGGACGGACATCATCTCGGGCGATTCGATGCTGCTCTACCGCGGCTTTGATATCGGCAGCGCAAAGCCGACGGCGGAGGAGCTTGCTGTAGTACCGCATCACCTCATCGATATTTTGGAGCCGGAGGAATCGTTCAGTGTGACGGATTTCGTCGCGCATGCCCGGCGACTGATTCCCCTGCATGAGGCAGCAGGGAAAATACCCTTCATCGTTGGTGGGACCGGACTTTATATCAAGGCGCTGATCGAGGGCTACGATTTCAACGCGACGCCGGGGAGTCAGCGGTTTCGTGCACGAATGCATCGTCTCGCTGCGTGCAGGGGGAATGTGTTCGTCCACGCGCTGCTCGCGCGGCGCGACCCGGAGACTGCCGCGCGTCTGCATCCAAACAATGTGCGGCGCGTGATCCGTGCGCTCGAGACATTTTATTGCGGTGGTGAGCGCATCTCGCAGGACAGCGCGCACCGCAAAGGCGAAACGGTTTACGATGCCTTTGTTATTGGACTCGTACGGGAACGTGCACATCTTTATGAGCGTATCAACGCACGCGTCGACGCGATGTTCGCGGCGGGACTCGTCGACGAGGTGCGGCGGCTCCTTGCAAGCGGTGTGGGGCGAGATACCCCTGCGATGAAGGGCATCGGCTACAAGGAGACGGCGGCGTATCTCACGGGCGAGATGCGTCTGGAAGAGACGATTGAACAGATCAAGACGGCAACGCGGCACTTTGCAAAGCGCCAAATGACATGGTACCGCAAAATGCCCTATATCCGCCGATATGATGCGGATACGCATACGGCGGCGGAACTCACGTGTCAGATTCTCGCCGATATAGAGACATGGCGGGAGAGCAAAGAAAGGGGATTTTTAGCATGACGGCAAAAATCATCAATTTACAGGACGGCTTCCTCAATCAAGTGCGAAAGGACAGCGTCCCCGTTATCATCCATTTGGTCAACGGTTTTCAGATCAAGGGCGTAGTCAAGGGGTTTGACAACTTCATCGTCATGGTTGACAGCATGGGGAAACAGCAGATGATTTATAAACATGCAATCTCCACCATCACACCGTCCGCAACTGTCAAGGTGCCGATCGAGTAGCCGAAAGAAGAAAGCACGATGCTGCCGCACCGAATGAGGCGATTCGGCGCGGCGGTTTTTCTTTAGAGAGGAAGCACAATGAGAACGCGAGGTTTTGAGGTTGTTACGCTCTATGAGAGCAGCGGCGTTCATCTTCCGGAGCGCAAGACGGGCGCGAGCACGGGCTATGACTTTGCCGCAGCGGAGTCGGTCGAGATTGCGCCGGGCGAGGGGAAGCTCGTGCCAACAGGGGTGAAGGCGTATATGCAGGAAAATGAGGTGCTGCTGGTCTATATCCGTTCGAGTGCGGCGTTTAAGAAGCACCTCATGCTGATGAACGGCGTCGGCGTGATTGATGCGGATTACTATGGGAATGCGGAGAACGAAGGTCATATCCTCATTCCAATCTTTAACTACGGTGCGGAGGCGGTGCGTATCGCGGCGGGCGAGCGCATCGCGCAGGGGATCTTTACAACCTATCTGACCGTAGACGGAGATCGCGCGGGAAGCGGCACTGCGCGGACGGGCGGTTTTGGCTCGACGGGGGCATAGAGTTTTGACAGGCGGCATCATCTCATTTATAATAGAAAAGATAAAATCACATAAATCGGTGGGGGGTGAACCGTGCGGTGAGCACCTCGGGAGTATTATATGAAACTATCGACAAAGGGGCGGTACAGCGTTACGGCGCTCTATGAACTTGCCCTGCATTATGGGGAGGGCGTTGTACCGATTAAGACAATTGCAAAATCGCAGGGGATATCGGAGAACTATCTCGAACAGCTTATGCTGCCGCTGCGGCGTGCGGGACTTGTAGAGAGCGTACGCGGTGCGCAGGGCGGCTATACGCTCTCCCGTCCGCCCGCAGAGGTGACCATTGGAGAGATCATCACGGCGGTGGAGGGACCTATCGCGCTCGTTGACTGCCTGCTCACCGATGTGGATGCAGGAGATCAGAGCTGCGTTCATGCGGGCGCATGTGCGACGCGCCAAATTTGGGAAGAAGTATGCGCAGCAATCAATTCCGTGCTGAATAATATTTCCCTTGCGCATCTCCTGCGCGGCGATCACGCGCATGTGGGGTGCAATCAATGAGTGAGCGGTTCGTCTATCTTGACCATGCGGCAACGACGCCGATTGATCCGCGTGTTTACGAGGCGATGCAGCCCTATCTCTCAGGCGTTTACGGAAACCCGTCGAGCCTGCATACGTTTGGTCAGCTTGCGCGGCGTGGTATCGATCGTGCACGGGAAAAGACAGCGGCGCTCATTGGGGCTCTGCCCGAAGAGATTTTCTTCACGAGCGGCGGCACGGAGAGCGACAACTGGGCGATTCGGGGGCTCGCGGAGGCGGGGCGCACTGCGGGGAAGGGGGCGCACATCGTTACCTCGTCCATTGAACATCATGCGGTGCTCGAGAGTTGCCGTGCGATGGAGCACCGCGGGTTTTCCGTTACCTATCTGCCGGTAGACACGGCGGGGCGCATCGATCCTGCGGATGTCTCGGCGGCGCTCCGGCAGGATACGGTACTCGTTTCGATCATGACGGCGAATAACGAGGTTGGGAGCATTCAGCCACTTGCAGAGATCGGGACGCTGCTCCGTGGACGCGGTATTCCATTCCATACGGATGCAGTGCAGGCGGTCGGGCATATCCCTCTCGATGTGAATGTGCTCGGCGTTGATGCACTCTCTCTCTCTGCGCATAAATTTTATGGCGCAAAGGGGGTCGGCGCACTGTATGTGCGGCGCGGTACAGCCATCGCGCCGCTTTTCTACGGCGGCGCCCAGGAGCGCGATATGCGCGCGGGGACAGAGAACATGGCGGGGATTGTCGCCTGCGGCAAAGCTGCGGAGATTGCATGTGCCGAGCAGACCGCGGAGGAGGAACGTCTTCGTGCCTATACTGAGCTCCTGCGCGAACGCATCGGAAGGATTCGGTCCACCTCGTTTCATGGAGATCGGGACAATCGGCTTGCCGGCGTCCTGAACTTCGGCATTGCGGGGATCGCACAGGACACGTTGCTCATTCGTCTTGATCTTGCAGGATTTGCCGTCTCGGCGGGGAGCGCGTGCAGCGCGGGTGCAGCGCAGGTATCGCATGTGCTGCGCGCAATGGGGTGTTCGGAGGATGTGGCACGCACCTGTATCCGCGTGAGCCTTGGACGCCACACTACGCGCGAGGATGTCCTTAGTTTTGCAGAGACACTTGCGGCGATTGCAGAAGAACTGCAGTGAAATATTTGTCTTTATAGGGTACTTCATGTATAATTAGTATCAACGACACGATAAACAGAGAGCAACACTGTTCCAGGAGGAGATCTCATGGTTGGCGACGTCCTGCGAAAAGAGCGCGAGAAACAAGGGATGACGATTGCGGACATCGAAAAGGGAACGAGTATCCGTGCGCTATACATCGAGTGTATCGAGCGGGGCAATATTGAAGGATTGCCCGGAATGGTCTATGCCAAGGGGTTTGTCCGCAACTATGCGAGTTTTCTGCGGCTCGATGCGGAGAAACTTATGCAGCAGTTTGCGGAGGAGCAGGGAACACCGATCGCACCGCCCCCACCCGCAGAGGAAAAGCCGCACCGCGTTACGCTCAGCAGCGTAGGCGACGAATCGCTTTCCAAAATATCGATCGGCGGCAACGGTTCGTCGTCCTATGCGGGGATCTTTGGGAAACTCGCTGTGGGAATCATCGTCCTCGTCGCCCTCGTTGGCGGAGGGGCGGCACTCGTCTCCTATATCAATACACCGGCGCGTGAGACGGCGCAGGTACCGTCCGAAAAAACTACTGTCGCCGCACCTGCGGCAGAGGCGGACGCGGTGGATGAGGCGCGCAGTGCCGCCGCACAGGATGTTCGTGTCAGCATACACCTCAGCGAGCGCTGCTGGACAGAGGTGCAGGTGGACGGAGAAACCGTCTATGAAGGGCTCCTAGAAGAAGGAGTGACTGAGAACTGGCAGGGCAAGGACAGTATTGTCGTGCGTGCGGGGAATGCGGGAGCAGTCGAGGTAACGGCGAACGGAAAGAAGCTTGGCAAGTTCGGCGCGGTCGGCGAGGTTGTCGAACGCCGCTTCACAAAGACGACGAAGGATCTGAAAGATACCGTAAGTATGCCCGCACCGCGTCCGTCCGCCGAGGCGGAGAAAACTCCGCAGCCCGTACGTTCGCCGAAGGACGCATCCAAGGACACAAAGAATATGCGGTAATATCGTGCATGAGGAAAGGTGGATCCGATGAAATGTCCTTTTTGCAAGCAGCCGGACAGCAGGGTCGTTGACTCCCGCGCCGCCGATGACGGGACGACGATTCGCCGCCGTCGCGAATGCCCTGAATGCGGGCGGCGATTTACCACCTACGAGGCGGTCGAGAAAATGCCGCTCATGGTGGTAAAGCGAGATAATCGCCGCGAGCCGTTCAGCCGCGACAAGCTGATGACGGGCATCATTCGTTCCTGTGATAAGCGGGACATCTCGATGGAGCAGATTACGAATTTTGTTGCCGAGATCGAACGTGACATCCGCAATCGTACGGAGCCGGAAGTTCCGTCCGAGAAGCTCGGCGAGATTGTGATGGAGCGGCTGAAGGATTTTGACGAGGTGGCATATATCCGCTTTGCCTCCGTCTATCGTAAATTTGACGATATTACGAATTTCATTGAGGAACTTGAAACACTGCGCGCGCACAAGGGGAAGGAGAAAGAGTAACGACGTGAAAGGAAGAGGCAGGGCGTGGATCAGCGATTGAAAAACGGCATTATCGCACGGCTCGCGCAGGAGCACGGGTATGTGAGAAGGCCGCCGGGCGGACGCACGCGCTTTGCTCTTGTCTATCCGAACACCTATTTTGTCGGCATGTCGAACCTCGGGCTGCATATCATCTATGATCTCCTCAATCGCCGCGGCGATACCGCGTGCGAGCGCGTCTTCCTGCCCGACCGCACGGAACTCCCGCGTTACGAGCGCACGCAGACGCCGATGATGAGCGTGGAGACGCAGACACCGCTTTCCTGTTTCGCCGTCATCGGCTTTGCCGTTTCCTTTGAGCCGGACTATTTTCACGTTGTCAAAATGCTTTCGCTCAGCCGTGTCCAAATACGTGCGGCGGAACGCGGCGACCGCGATCCTCTCGTTATTGCGGGCGGCCCCTGTGCGACATTCAACCCCGAGCCCCTTGCCGCCGTGGTCGACGCCTTCATCATCGGCGAGGGGGAGGAGACCGTCGGTGCTCTGATGGACGCCTATCATGAGGGGATGTGCGCGAGAGAGGATCGGGCGGCACTGTTGCTGCGGCTCGCACACGTTCCCGGTGTGTATGTGCCCGCGCTCTATACACCGTCCTTTGCACCTGGCGGGCGGATGACGGCACTTCTTCCCGCGGACGGCGTGCCGCCGCGTATCCGGCGGCAGTGGGTACGCGACCTCGACGCTTATCCGGCGCATACGATCATCGTCACCGACGATACGGAGTTCAATTTTTACCTCATTGAAACAGCCCGCGGCTGCGGGCGGCATTGCCGTTTTTGCATGGCGGGGTATTGTTTCCGCCGTCCGCGCAGCCGATCGCTCCCCGTGATCGAGGCGCAGGTGCGGGACGCCCTTTCCTATGGGAAAAAAATCGGTCTCATGGGCGCGGCGATTTCGGACTACCCGGAGATCGACGCGCTCTGCCGTTCCATCCTCGGGACGGGGCTGTCGATGTCTGTCGCCTCATTCCGTGCGGATTCGGTGACGCGTGAGCTCGTGGAATCCCTTGCTGCGAGTGGTCTGCGGACGCTCACGCTGGCTCCTGAGGCGGGCAGTGCGCGGATGCGCGCGGTCATCAACAAGGGGATCGAGGAACATCACCTCTTTACGGCGATTGATCTCGGTGCAGCGGCGCACATCCCGAATTTCAAGCTCTACATCATGGTCGGGCTTCCCTTTGAAGAGGATGCCGACATTGAGGCAATCATCGACCTCGCCGTGCGCCTGCGCGACTATATGGACGAGAAGGGCTGTAGGGGGACGCTGACGCTCAGTGTGAACCCCTTCGTGCCGAAGCCGTTCACGCCGTTCCAGTGGATGCCGATGGCGGATAAGAAGCGTCTCGACGCCGTTATGAAGCGGATCGTCACGGCGCTGCGCCGCCGCCCCCGCATCATCGTGCATTTCGAGTCGCCCAAGGAAGCGCTCGTACAGGCGATCCTTGCGCGCGGAGACCGCCGGCTCTCGGAGCCGCTGATCCGTGCCGCCGAGGGGCGCGGCGCAAAGGATCTCGTGCCGGAGATGAAAGCGGAGGGGCTTTCGCCGGACTTTTATCTGAATCCTGCATGGGCGGAGGACGACATCCTCCCGTGGGAACATCTCGATATGGGGTTTACGAAACATTATCTCAGACAGGAATATGTGCGGGCGCAGACGCTGAAATCGACGCCCTGTTGTACCGACGGGTGTACGCGGTGCGGTGTCTGCACGGGTGCGGAAAGGAAAATATCATGAGTTTTGTATTGCAGCGGATCGGCGATAATTTATGGAACGGGCGGCTGGACATCTTTCCCGAGGACAAAGTGGTACACGGCTTTTCGGCACGGCAGGGCGGGGTGAGCGCGGCGCCGTATGATACTCTGAACATGGCACTGCATGTCGGTGACGATCCTGCGGCCGTGTGGGAGAACCGCGTGCGCTATATGCGGGCGATGGGACTTGATGCGGAGCGCATCTGCTCGGTGCGGCAGGTGCATGGAACGGAGATTGTGCGCGTCATGCGCCGTGATGCGGGGCGCGGGGCGCATGACTATGCGGATGCGATGGCAGACGCCGACGCGCTTATCACGAATGACTGCGGCGTGCCGCTCATGCTTTGCTTTGCCGACTGTGTGCCCGTTCTGCTCTATGATCCTGTGCGGCATGCGGGTGCGGTGATCCACGCGGGGCGTGACGGCACACTGCATCATATTGCGGCAAAGACCGCTCATCGCATGACTGAGGAGTTCGGGACGAAGCCCCGGGATCTCCTCGCAGGAATTGGACCCTCGATCAGCGCCGCGTGCTATCCTGTCGGTGCAGCGGAGGCAGCAGAGTTTCGCGCATCGATGCCCGGTCATGAAGCGGAAATCCTCGCGGAGAAAGACGGCGAGATACACCTCGACCTGTGGGCGGCAAACCGGATCCAGCTTATCGGGGCGGGCATTCCGGAGGAACAGATCGACTGTGCCAATATATGTACGGCGTGTGAAGGAACTTGGTATTATTCCTACCGTGCTTCGGGCGGGACAACGGGAAGACTGGCGGCGGTGATGGAGCTGAAATGAGCGACGATATCATGATATGCGAGCGCCTGCGAGCCGTTCGCGCGGAGATCGCACAGGCGCGGGCACGGCGTACCCATGTGCCTGTCGAGGCTCCCGTAGAGCTGATTGCCGTCACGAAGAATCACCCTGTGGAAGCGATGCGTACCGCGATCGACAGTGGTGTGATGAACATCGGGGAGAATCGCATCCAAGAAGCGCTTGATAAGGCGGAGACACTTGAGCGTGAAGCGAAATGGCATCTCATCGGACATTTACAGACCAATAAGGCAAAACACGCCGTGCGACAGTTTGATCTCATTCATTCGGTTGATTCCGAGCATCTCGCCGCAGAAATCGATAAGGCGGCGGAAAAATTCGGCAAGGTGCAGAACATTCTCGTACAGGTCAATCTTGCACGCGAGGCGTCGAAGTCCGGCGTCTACCGTGAGGATTTAGATCCGCTGCTTCGGGCAGTCTCAGGGCTTCCTCATCTGCGCTTGCAGGGATTTATGTGCATTGCGCCGAATTATGACAATGAGGAGAAATGCCGTCCTCTGTTCAGGGAGATGTACGAACTGTTTCAAGAAGCAAAGGAAAAGGAACCCCCCAAGGCGGATATTCGCTACCTCTCGATGGGCATGACGCACGATTACACCGTTGCGGTCGAAGAGGGCGCAAATCTTGTGCGCGTCGGTACGGCGATCTTTGGCGCACGCCAATACAATACTTAGGAGTGTGACACAGCAGTGAGCATTATCAAGAAAATATCAAAAACCATAGGTATTACCGCCGAAGACGAGGCGGAGGAAACCGAGGGACAGGAAAAAGAGACGGAGAGGAAATCCTCCGGCGTGACGGACATCGGATCGCGTGCGCGGCGTCCGGAGACCGGTGCCAATCTTTCGGGCTTTCCCGATTTTTCATCATCGACGGGCGGTACGTCATCCGCCGCATCGATTGATAATGTGGTTGCGGCGTACCGTATGAACGTTGTCGTCATTGAGCCGCAGACGTTTGACGATGCACAGCAGGTAGCTGCAAACCTGCAAAAGAAAAAGCCTGTCGTGCTGAACTTCGAAAAGACGGAGAAGAGCGTTGCAAACCGCATCATCGATTTTATCAGCGGGACAACCTATGCACTCAACGGCGATATTAAGAAAATCAGCAACAATGTCATCCTCTGTGCGCCGAGCAACGTCAATGTCAGCTACTCTGAGGAAGAGCACCGGCTGACCGACGACATGTCGTGGCTGAATCGGTAAATATCATGTGTGACAATCTGCGCATTGGAATCATCGGCGGCGGGGCGATGGCGGAGGCAATCATCGCGGGAGTGACATCCTCCGGTGCGGTCGCCGCACCGCATATATTCGTTTCGGAGCATAAGGCGGTGCGCTGCGACATGCTTGGGCACACCTACGGCGTTCATGCAGAAGTCGGGGCAGAACATTTTCTGCCCCGTATTGATATGCTTATTCTCGCAGTGAAACCTGCGGCGGCAGCCGCTGCTGTGCGAGAGACTGCAGAGCATCTGCGCGTTGGGGCATGTGTGCTCTCCATTGTTGCAGGTCTGAAAATCGCTGTGCTTGAGGAAGCATACCCGGGACATCCCGTTGTGCGTGCGATGCCGAATACGCCGCTCGCAGCGGGTGCGGGGATGTCGGCATATGCGTGCGGATCTCTCGCAGGGGATCGTGCGCGCGAGCTTACCGCGCTGATCCTTGGTGCTGCGGGGCGGACAACGGAGGTGCATGAGGCGGATATGGATGCCGTGACCGGACTCTCCGGCAGCGGTCCCGCCTATGCGCTCCTCATGATGGAGGCTCTGATTGAGGGCGGGGTCGCCGCAGGGCTGCGCCGTGATACGGCGACGCTGCTGACGGCACAGACCGTTCTCGGGGCAGCGGAGATGGTTCTGCGCGGAAAAATGTCACCTGCCGACCTGCGCGCAGCGGTGACAAGTCCCGCGGGAACAACTGCGGCGGGGCTTCGGGAATTGGAGCGTGGGAGTGTGCGCGCTGCATTCATGGAAGCGGTTCTTGCCGCAGCGCAGCGCGCAAGAGAATTGGGGAGGAATTAATGGCTTCGGCACAGAGGGAACGCATTCTGCGCTTTTATCGCGGGGGTGAGGGGGAAGAAACGGCAATGCGCCTGCTTGACCTTGCGGAAAACGTGATGAAAACGCAAAAATTTCGCATCACTCCCTTTCTCGATCCCTACGGGCAGGAGATCGCAGAGACCGTTCGCGCGAGCTATGACGGACTGCGGCTCGATTTTGACGGCGGATACGCGGGAGCGGAGCGGCAGCGCGCGATGCTCCTGCACGAGGATTTTGCAGGGACACCGGGCGGCTGTGAGATCGTCTGCGTCACTGCGGCGTGGAACGGGCAGTTCGCGCATTTAACGCATCGCGATGTGCTCGGCGCGCTGATGGGACTCGGCATCGACCGCGGCGGCGTGGGAGATATTCTTCTCGCCGGGGATACGGCGAAGATCCTCTGTGATACGAAAATGGCGCATTTTATCATGGAAGAGCTCACGATGATCGGCGCCGTGCGTGTCACGACCGCCCTCGGCGACCTCGCGGACATCGCACCGCGCGAAGAGCGGACGAAGGAGATCCGCGCGACTGTCGCGTCCCTGCGTCTCGACGCCATCGCTGCGGCGGGCTTTGGCATCTCGCGCAGCCGTGCGGCGGATGACATCGCGGCGGACAAGGTGAAACTCAACTGGCAGAGCGCAGGCAGCGCCTCGAAGAACATCAAACAGGGCGATGTGCTCTCCATGCGCGGACGCGGCAGACTAGAGGTCACGGAGGTGCGCGGGCAGACCAAGAAGGGACGCATCTCCGTCGTTCTGCATCGTTATTTCTAAGGGAAGGGCAGGGACGCATCGTGCTGACACCGAAGGACATTCAGGCGAAAGAATTTGGGAAGAGCTTCCGCGGCTTTGATGAGGCGGAGGTCAACGACTTCCTCAATGAGATCATCAAGGACTATACGGCGCTGCTCGAGGATAACGAAACGCTCCGGGCGGAGCTTGCGCGCGCGCAGAAGAGCAACGAAGAGTTTCACCGCATCGAACAGGGGATGCGCGATACGCTTATGGCGGCGCAAAAGACGGCGGAGGAAGTGACTGCGAACGCGAAGGAAACTGCAGATCAAATCCTTGAGAGTGCCGCGAAGAAAGCGCAGAACCTCTGTCGGGAGGCGGAAATCCGTTCCAAGGCACAGCTTGAGGAAGCCGCCGATAAGGTACGAGGCATCGTCGGCGAATACGAACGTCTTGTGCAGGAAAAGCATGCCTTTCTGCGTCGTATGAAGAGCAGCGTGCAGGAAGAATTGAAGCGGATTGACGAGGAGATTGCCGGCATGCCGGATATGACGGATTCCACAGGAACGCCGCAGCCTGTGGAAGCTCCCTCCAAAGAATAGGAAGGAAAACAAAACGAATGAGCGGACGATCGAAAGCCGCATTTCTTTTTTTTATCATTATGCTTGCCGACCAACTTGTAAAATTCTATGTGGAGACAGCGATGCTGCCGGGAGAAAGCATCCCCGTTGCGGCGGGAATCTTTCACATTACCTACGTGCTGAACCCGGGGGCTGCGTTCGGCATCTTCGCGCACAGCCGATCGCTCTTCCTCGGCGTTGCGGCGGCATTTTTCGTCGTGTTCCTTGGGTTCTATCCGCGGCTGCGGCGCAGTGGTACGCTCATTCACTATGGGAGTGTTGCTCTCGCGGCGGGGGCGGTGAGCAATATGATCGACCGTGTGCGTACGGGGCATGTCGTGGATTTCTTTGACTTCCGTGTGTGGCCTGTGTTCAACATTGCCGACATCGCCATTGTGATCGGTACCGCTGCCGTGCTGTGGGCATTATTTGTGCAGAATAAGGAGCTGCCGCGATGAACCGATATATTGCGGACTGTGCGGGAGAACGTCTGGATGTTTTTCTTGCGCGCCAAATGGAGGAATGCTCGCGCAGCTATGTGCAGCGCCTCATCACGGACGGTAATGTCCGTGTGGATGGTGCGCCGGTCAAACCGAATTATAAGCTGCGCAGCGGGGAGGAAATCTGCTGCACCGTGCCGCCCGCCGAGGAGGTTGTGATCGCAGCGGAGGATATCCCGCTCGATGTTCTCTATGAGGACGAGGACATTATTGTAATCAATAAGGCACGCGGGATGGTCGTTCATCCTGCCGCGGGCAATCTCACGGGGACGCTCGTCAACGCGCTTCTCTTCCGCTGTCGCGATCTCTCCGGCATCAACGGAGAGCTGCGCCCCGGCATCGTGCACCGGCTCGACAAGGATACCTCCGGCGTCATGGTTGCCGCGAAAAACGATATGGCACATCATTTTCTCGCGCAGCAGATACGGAGCAAAGACGCGCGGCGCGAATACCGCGCCCTCGTGCACGGAAACATCGCCGAACGCGCGGGCGTTGTCACGGGCGATATCGGGCGGCACCCGACCGACCGAAAGCGCATGGCAATCGTCCGCAGCGGCGGTAAATCCGCGACCACGCATTTCGAAGTGCTCGAACGATTCGGTGACTATACGTTCGTCAGCTGCGTACTCGAGACGGGGCGGACGCATCAGATTCGCGTTCATATGACGAGCATCGGACATCCGCTCGTCGGCGATGCGAAGTACACGGCGATGAAAAATCCCTTTGGAATACATGGACAGGCGCTGCACTCACATATCCTCACCCTGGCGCATCCGCGCACGGGCACGCAGATGAGGTTCACCGCGCCGCTTCCCGCCGATATGGAGGATATCCTGCACCGTCTGCGCGCAGGCAGATAAGGAGAGAAGCATGACCGCATTCAAAGAAAAAGCCGTTCTCATGGATGCTGACGGCATTCGTCGCGCCCTCCTGCGCATCTCTCATGAGATCGTCGAGAAGAACAAGGGGACGGAGCATCTTGTGCTCGTCGGCATCCGCACGCGCGGCGTCTTTATCGCGGAGCGTATCGCGACTGAGATTGCACGCATCGAGGGCATCGCTCCCCCGCGCGGCGTACTTGACATCACGCTCTACCGCGATGACCTTAACGAGCTTTCCTATCAGCCGCTTGTGCGCCCGACGGAGATGCCGCAGGGCATCACGGGCAAGACGGTTGTGCTCGTCGACGATGTACTCTATACCGGGCGCACAATCCGCGCTGCGATGAATGCACTCCTCGACATCGGACGTCCGAAGAGCATTCAACTCGCCGTCCTCATCGACCGGGGGCACCGCGAGCTGCCCATCCGTGCCGACTATGTCGGAAAAAATGTGCCGACGGCGGCGCACGAGGATGTTTCCGTTCAATTATATGACACCGATGCGGAGGAAAAAGTCGTCATTCGCGAATGCATATGAAGAACATCCGCATCACGGTATCTATATCATCCTGCAGCGTGCCGCGCAGCATGCCAGCGGGAGCGGCATCCATCCGCCGGATACGCTCAGAACAGGACATTTGCACCGAGGTTAATATCCTAGTGCAAGTGTCCTTTCTTTTTATCCCTTGACGGCAGTTTTACAATAGGGTTATAATCGAAATGGAAAGACGAATGAAATCTCATCGGCAACTTCCCAAGCAGACGGTATTGGGAGATACGGAGCAATCGTATGATTTTTTTTGGCGACCCACAAAAGTCAATGCTGGATGATGAACAGTCTGCACCGGACGAACTTGAGGCAGGCGAAATCGAAGAGGCGGACGAGCCGGAAAGCGAGATGCCCGAAAACAGCATCTACGAAGGCTATACGGATGAGGAATTACTTGTCCATATCCGTACGCACGAGGGCAACGAGGCACTTGATTACCTCGTCAATAAGTACCGGAATTTCGTGCGCTCAAAAGCGCGTTCCTACTTCCTCATCGGTGCAGATCGTGAGGACATCGTGCAGGAGGGCATGATCGGCTTCTTTAAGGCGATTCGCGATTTTCGCGAGGATAAGCTCTCCTCGTTCCGCGCGTTCGCCGAGCTGTGCGTTACGCGGCAGATCATTACGGCGATCAAGACGGCGACGCGGCAAAAGCATATCCCGCTGAACTCCTATGTCTCGCTCAATAAGCCCATCTATGACGAGGATTCCGACCGCACACTGCTCGATGTCCTTTCGGGCGCGCGCATCAGCGATCCGGAGGAACTGGTCATCAGCCGCGAGGAGTTTGTCGATATCGAAAAAAAGATGGAGGAGATCCTCAGCGATCTCGAATGGCGTGTCCTCATGAGTTATCTCGACGGAAAATCCTATCAGGAGATCGCCGTCGATCTCCATCGTCAAGTGAAGTCCATCGACAACGCGCTCCAGCGCGTCAAGCGAAAACTCGAGAAATATATGGAGTCGCGCGGCGAGGAACTGGACATCGGCACAGTTTACCGCGGACTGACGACGATCAACCGTACGGTGGGAGTACCCTGAGGAGGTCTTGTTATGTGGAAGAAAGCTCTGTTCGGCGTATGTGCCGTCCTTCTATGCGCACTGTTCATCACTGTGCCGCACGCATATGCTGCGGATCAGACCACCGGTGCTGAGACGCCGAAGCGCATTGAGCTCGTGCTCGTCATTGATAAGAGCGGCTCCATGGGCGGACTCGAGTCCGATACCATCGGCGGCTTTAACAGTATGGTCGAAAAACAACGTGCACTCCACATTCCCGTCCGTGTGACGGCAGTCCTCTTCAACGACGAGGTGCAGACACTCTATGATCGAAAGGCGATTTGGCGTGTTCCGCCGCTGACTGACCATGACTATGTGACAGGCGGGACAACGGCGCTGCTCGACGCCGTTGGCACGACGATCCGGCGCATGGAGCGTGCGGACGGCATCACTGCGCCGGGGACAAAGGTTGTCTTCGTCATCATCACCGACGGACTTGAGAATGCAAGCACGGAGTTCACACGGGCGGCGGTCAAACGTATGATTTCCGATAAACAGGAAAAGGACGGCTGGTCGTTCATCTATCTCGGTGCGAACATCGACGCCGCAGAAGAGGCGGGCGCCATCGGCGTCGATCGGGAGAATGCCGTGACGTACAGCAATACGCACACGGGTGTCCGTGCCAACTATGACGCCGTCAGCGCCTACGTCAAGGAAGCCGCCGAAGAATCCGGCACAGAGCGCGGCGCATGGAAGCGGCATGTCGAGCAGGATACGGCGAAATAAGCGCATATCTGATTGACAATAAGTAAAAAACGGTGTATTCTATCAAGCGTAGTTATGAATCCATAATTAAATACGAGGAGACAGGTGCGGCGCCTGCGGGCGCACGCTTAATAGGGAAGCCGGAAGAGCCGGCGCGGTCCCGCCGCCGTGAGGGGAGCGAATCTGCATAATGTCACTGAGAGATGCCAAGATCTCTTGGGAAGGCGCAGAGGAGCGATGAACCGAGCCGGAAGAACTGCCTGTCTGACAGTCACCGTGTGCTTTGGCACAGACCCGCGAGCGATGGGAAGGGGACTCTCACGGATTCTTTGTATGGAATCGGAGGGCTTTCTCGTTATGGCGGGGGAAGCCTTTTTATATTTCTGTTGGGAGGAATTATGATGAAGAGTTGGAAGAAAATGCTGGTCGCTTCGCTTGCATGCTCCGCGATGTTTGGGGTTGCTTATACTCCGGCTGAGGCGGCGTATGAGCTGAACCCGGAGGTCAAGACAGCGACGCCTGCACTGATGGAGGCTGCGCAGATCGGCGTTCTGAAGTATGAAAACCCGCAGATGATGAATTACACGAACAAGGATGCCATCGTTGTGGCGAGCTTTGGTACGACGTTCAAAGACACGCGGGAGAAGACCATCGAGGCAACGGTGGACGCTATTCGGGCGGCTCATCCGGGCGTAAAGGTCGTCACGGCATTCACCTCCCATATCATCATTGACCGCATCGCGAAGAACGAGGGCAAGAAGTATCCGACCCCCGAAGAGGCGCTCGCACAGCTCAAAGCAGACGGCTACTCCCGTGTGGCTCTTGTCTCGCTCGACGTCATTCCGGGTATGGAGTATTCTTATCTGACGGCCGTATTCCATAACTACAAGGAACAGTTCAAGAAGATGACCTGCGGTACGTCTCTTATGTACTGGCAGGGACAGGAAGACCAGTCTGATGACGTAACCGAAGCGATTAAGGCGCTCGCCACGCAGTTCCCTGACCGCGGCAAGCACGATGCACTGCTCATCATGGCACACGGAACGCCGCAGCCGTCGAATGCGTATTACTCCGTCATTCAGGCAAAGATTGATGAGATGCAGTATAATAACGTGTTTGTTTACACGGTAGAGGGCTGGCCCAGCCTTGAAACGGTTATTCCAAAGCTCAAGAAAGCCGGCATCAAGAACGTTACGCTCATGCCGATGATGATGGTTGCAGGCGATCATGCCAACAACGATATGGCGGGCGACGATAAGGATTCGCATAAGTCTGTTTTGGAAGCCGCAGGGTTTAAGGTATCCACCTATCTGCATGGTATTGGTGAGAACGCAGCGATCCGCGATCTCTATGTCCATCGTGCAAATGATGCGTGGGATGCGCTTGAAAAATAAGATAAGTATCTAAGTATATAGAGATAAAATCGGGCTGCTGCACAGTGCGTGCGGCGGCTCTTTTTTGCTGCGCTCTTCATTTTTCGCGCCCACCCTGCTATAATAAAGTATCTATCGTATACAAAGGAGTTTACGGATGAAACTTTCAATCGTCGGCACAGGGATGATCGCGCGCGAGGCTCTCGTCGCACTGCGTGCCGTGCAGGGCATCGAGGTCGTGTGCATCTGCGCGCGTCCGCACAGCAGAGAAAAAGCTGCGGAGCTCGCGCGTGAGTTTGGTATCGCGCAGGTCATGACGGACTATGAAGAAATGCTCCGGTCACATATAGCGAATTTTGTCTATCTCGGCATCGTCAACAGCGCGCATTTTGACTATGCGCGGCGCGCCGTCGAGTCGGGCTGGCATGTGATCGTCGAGAAACCGTTTACGTCAACGCTCGCCGAGGCGGAAGAGCTGATCGCGCTCGCGCGTGCGGGGCGCCGCTTCGTTTTCGAGGCGGTTACGCCGCTGTTCCTGCCGAACTACGAGGGGCTCCTCAAGGCGCTGCCGCATCTCGGGCTTGTCCGTGCAGTACAGGCAAATTTCTCCCAGTATTCGAGCCGCTATGACCGCTATCTCGCGCGGGACGTCGCGCCCGCGTTCGATCCTGCATGTTCGGGCGGCGCACTCTATGATCTCAATGTATATAATTTGGAACTCATTATCTCTATGTTTGGTCGTCCGCAGAGCGCTGCCTATACTGCAAATATCGGCTTTAACGGCATCGATACCTCGGGGGTTATGACGCTGCGATATGACGGGTTTTTCGCGACGCTCACGGCGGCGAAGGACAGCGCGAGTCCGTCCTTTTTCATGGTACAGGGTGAGGCGGGGTGGCTGCGTGCCGACGGGACGCCGAACGAACTCGCCTCCTATACGGTATGCCTGCGCGGCGCCGCGCCTGAGACGCATACGCTGAACCGACACGCACACCGCATGACGCACGAGTTCGAGGCATTCCGCAGTATCTACGCGCGGGACGAATATACACGCGTGGAGGAGGGACTGCGCACAACGCGCGAGGTCATGGCAGTGATGGAGAAGGCACGCCATTTGGCGGGCATCCAGTTCCGCGCGGACTAGTGCGTCATGAGCGATATGATGATCGAGATGGAGGATCTCGTTAAAAAATTTCCCCATACGAACGAAGCACAGGAAAAATCGTGGAAGACTGCCGTCGCAGGCATCTCTCTCTCGGTCGGCGCGGGCGAGGTGTTCGGACTGCTAGGGCCAAACGGCGCGGGCAAGACGACCATCATCCGGATGCTCACGATGCAGACGCGCCCGACGAGCGGGCGCATTCGTATCGGCGGGCGAAATCCGGAGACGGACGCGCAGGCGATCAAGGAGTGCATCGGCGTTGTGCCGCAGCATGTGAATTTTGACCAGGAGCTGAGCGTTTGGCAGAATCTGGAGCTGCACGCGCGTCTCCATCACATCGGGGCGGCGGAGCGGACGGCGCGCATCGAGCGGCTGCTCGCCGAGATGTCCCTGACGGAGGTGCGCAACGACGGGGTGCGCCGTCTCTCGGGCGGGATGAGCCGTCGCCTGCTCATCGCACGCGCGCTGATCCACGAGCCGCAGGTACTCTTCCTCGACGAGCCGACGGTCGCGCTCGACCCGCAGATTCGCCGCCGCATTTGGGACTTCGTGCGCGAGCTCGCGCGGCGCGGGGTGACGGTGTTCCTGACGACGCATTACATCGAGGAGGCGGAAGCGCTCTGCGACCGTGTCGCCATCATCAATAAGGGACTGCTCGTCGATCTGCGGACGCCGCGCGATTTCTGCGCGCACCTCGGCGATTTTGCGGTCGAGTGGGACGCGGAGGACGGGCGCGCTTACCGGTTTTTCCACACGCGCGAGGAGGCGCGCGCGCATGTGCGTCTCCTCGAGGAGCGGATGCGGCGTGTGCTCCTGCGCCCAACGAATCTCGAGGACGTGTTCATCGAGCTGACGGGGCGAAAGGAGGGGCTTTGATGTGCGGCGATATTTGGACGGTGTTTTGGCGGGACTGGATTGTCCTGCGGCGTCGCCTTGTGAAATATGTGCTGAGCCGGATGGTCTCGCCGTTCATGTTCCTCATCGCGTTTGGGTGGGGACTCGGACGGAGCATCGACGTCGGGAGCGGTTCGTATCTCGACTTTCTCGTGCCGGGGCTGCTCGCGATGAACTCTATGAACGTCAGCTTTAACGGCATCATCTCGGTGCACGCGGAGCGCATGTACCATCGGAGCCTTGAGGAGTATCTCATCGCCCCGATCCGCCCCGATGCGTTCGTCATCGGCAAGGTTGCGGGGGCGGTGCTGCGCGGGATGATCTCTTCGGTCATCATCATCGCGCTCAGCTGTCTCTTCGGCGCGCATTTTGCCGTCACGCCGCTCTTTGTGCTCGTCCTCATCATGAACTGCATGATCTTCGCCGAGGTCGGCTTCCTCGCGGCGATGTATATCACGACCTATGAGGAAATGGGGCAGGTCAACCTCTACATCCTCATGCCGATGTCCTTTCTCTGCGGGACGTTCTTCTCGACGGGCGCGCTGCCGGACATCGTGCGGTGGCTTGTCGAGATCCTGCCGCTGACGCATACGAGTCATCTCCTGCGCTCGCTCGGCGGGACGGGCGAGTTCTCCGCGCTGTCGCTTGCGGTGGTCGCGGCATATGCCCTCTTTGGGCTGTGGCTCGGCACATGGAAATTTCGGCGTCTCACGGACTAAACTCTAGTAAGGAATACCCATGCAACGCTTTTTTCATCAGAGAGGTGCGGCGGCGGGCTGCGCGAATTTTTGCTGCACCAAAATCGAAGACTTCGGCGTCTCGTTCGGGACGTTTGAAGTCTTTTCGCATGTCAATCTGCATATCCACTGCGGCGAGCTGACGGCGGTCATCGGTCCCAACGGCGCGGGCAAGAGCACACTCCTGCGCGCCGTTCTCGGCGAGGTGCCGCACACGGGGACGCTGCGTTTCGTCGACGCGGACGATCGGCGGGCGGGGAAACCCGTCATCGGCTATGTGCCGCAGTACCTGCGGTTCGATGTCAGCGCGCCGACGAGCGTCATGGATCTCTTCATGGCGTGCCTGACGCAGCGTCCCGTCTGGCTGTGCGGGGCGGGACGCTGCCGCGTGCGCGCGGAGAAGAGTCTCGCCCGCGTCCGGGCGGCGCACCTCATCGACCGGCGCCTCGGCGCACTCTCAGGCGGGGAGCTCCAGCGCGTGCTCCTCGCGCTCGCGCTTGATCCCATGCCGAACCTGCTTCTGCTCGACGAGCCGGTCTCGGGCGTCGATCGGAGCGGGCTGATGCTCTTTTACGACATCGTTGCGGAGCTGCGCGCGCAGGAGGATCTCGCCATCCTCCTCATCTCGCATGATCTCGGCATGGTCGCGCGCCATGCGGATCGGGTTGTGTTGATGAACCGAGGGATTGCGGCACTGGGGACGCCCGCGGAGGTCTTTGCTGACCCGGAGATGGAGCAGATCTTCGGTATTCTGCCGGATGTGCGGCATCTCTGCGCCGCGCGGGAGGAGGGAGCGGCATGGAACTGATCTATCATGCGATGGAGACGGCGCTCCCGTTCTCGTGGATTTCCTATACATTCATGAAAAATGCGCTACTCGCGGTGCTCCTCATGACGCCGCTCTTTGGGCTGCTCAGCACGATGGTCGTCTCGAGCCGCATGGCGTTCTTCTCGGACTCGCTCGGACACGGTGCGTTCACGGGTATCGCCGTCGGCACCATCGTCGGGATCGTCTCACCGCTCGCCGCGCTCGTGATTTTTTCCACGGCGTTTGCACTCCTCATCACCTACATTAAGCGGCGCACGGCGGCGTCGGCGGACACCGTTATCGGTGTCTTTTCCTCCAGCGCGATTGCCGTCGGGCTGATGCTGATGAGCAGGGGCGGGGGATTTTCGAAATATTCGCCGTTCCTCATCGGGGACATCCTCAGCATCACACCCGCCGATCTAGCGGGCTTGCTTGTCGTGGACGTGCTCGTCGTCTGCGGCTGGGCGCTGCTCTTTAACCGGCTGCTGCTCCTCTCCGTGAACCCGTCTTTTGCGCGCAGCAGGGGCGTTTCCGTCTTTACCGTCGAGGCGGCGTTCGCCGTCCTGCTCGCCGTCGTCGTCGCCGTCAGCATCCAGTGGGTCGGCATCCTCATCATCAACGCGCTCCTCGTCCTGCCGGGCGCAGCGGCTCGTAACCT
Organism: Selenomonas sp. FOBRC9; assembly: GCF_000287655.1. NCBI lineage: Bacteria > Bacillati > Bacillota > Negativicutes > Selenomonadales > Selenomonadaceae > Selenomonas > Selenomonas sp. FOBRC9. The sequence continues at coordinate 90,597 of NZ_ALJR01000027.1, read as the reverse complement.
CGCCCGGAATGTAAAGGAGTACCATGTCCTCTCCGTCTCCGCCGCGCTCGTCTCCGGGCTCGCAGGACTGTTCTTTGCCTATACGCTCGGCATCGCCGCGGGCGCGTCCATCGTGGCAACCGCATCAATCTTATTTTTCCTCTCGCTCGCCGTGCGCGTACGGTATCGGCGGTGACGGGCGTCAATACTCTGTTTTTTTTAAGAATTTTGTGCTAAAATACCAAACAAATAAGAGATCGAAAAGGAGGAAGTTCCTATGAACATCACGATCGGCAGCGATCATGGCGCAGTGGAGCTCAAAGACGAGGTTAAGATGGTGCTCCGTGAGTTCGACGGCGTACACGTAAAGGATGTAGGGACGTTCGGCAGGGACGCGGTGGACTACCCGGACATCGCGCGCGAGGTCTGCGCAGACGTCACGAGCGGGCGCGCCGACCGCGGCATCCTGCTCTGCGGCACGGGCGTCGGCATCTCGATCGCGGCGAATAAGATCGACGGCATCCGCGCCGCGCTCTGCGGCGATGTCTACACGGCGATGATGTCGCGGCGGCACAACGATGCGAACGTGCTCGTCCTCGGCGGGCGCGTGCTCGGCTTTGGCCCGGCGGGCGAGATTGTGCGCGCGTGGATGCGCACGGAGTTCGAGGGCGGGCGCCACATGCGGCGCATCGAGAAGATAATGGCACTGGAGAATAAAGAAGCGTAAGGAGAATTTTGCATGAGCATGATGGACAGTCTCGCACAGGCGGACGCGCAGGCATTTGAGGCAATCGAAAAGGAGCTGAACCGTCAGCGGACGAAGCTCGAGCTGATCGCCTCGGAGAACATCGTCAGCCGCGCGGTCATGGAGGCGCAGGGGAGCGTTCTCACGAACAAATATGCCGAGGGCTACCCCGGCAAGCGCTACTATGGCGGCTGCGAATACGTTGATATCGTGGAACAGCTTGCGATCGACCGCGCGAAGGAGCTGTTCGGCGCCGCGTGGGCGAACGTCCAGCCGCATTCTGGGGCACAGGCGAACATGGCGGTGTTCTTTGCACTTCTCTCGCCGGGCGATACTATTCTCGGCATGAACCTCACGGACGGTGGGCATCTGACACATGGCAGCCCCGTCAACATCTCCGGCTCGTATTTCAAGGTCATCCCCTACGGCGTCGATAAGGAAACCGAGCGCATCGACTATGCGGCGCTCGAACGTCTCGCCGAAGAGCACCGTCCGAAGATGATCATCGCGGGCGCGTCCGCCTACGCGCGCATCATCGACTTTGAGCGCATCGGTGCGATTGCAAAGAAGGTCGGCGCGTATTTCATGGTCGACATGGCGCACATCGCGGGACTTGTTGCCGCAGGAGAGCATCCGAGCCCTGTCCCCCATGCGGACATCGTGACCACGACCACACACAAGACGCTGCGCGGACCTCGCGGCGGCATGATCCTCGGGCGCGATGAGGCGCTCGGCGCGAAGATCAATAAGGCGGTATTCCCCGGCATTCAGGGAGGTCCCCTGATGCACGTCATCGCGGCAAAGGCAGTCGCGCTCGGCGAAGCTCTGCAGCCCTCGTTCAAGGAATACGGCGCACAGGTCGTAAAGAACGCCGCCGCACTCGCGGACGAACTCATGCAGCGTGGTTACCGCATCGTCTCGGGCGGCACGGATACACACGTCATGCTCGTCGATCTCACGAGCAAGGACATCACGGGCAAGGAAGCGCAGAATCTCCTCGATGAGGTCAATATCACGGCGAACCGCAATACCATTCCGTTTGAGCCGCGCAGTCCGTTCGTCACGAGCGGTATCCGTCTCGGCTCGCCCGCGCTCACCACGCGCGGATTCAAAGAGGAAGATATGCGCGAAGTGGCGCGCATCATTGCACATGTGCTGGATGCGCCGGCAGACGAGAGCCGCCGCGCCGAAGCACGCGCGCGCGTCGACGCCCTTTGCAAAAAATACCCGCTGTATAAATAAAATGCCGGTTTTGACGAACAAGAGAAGAAAGGAAGTCCCCCTTATGGCTGAATCGTTCCACCCGTCTGAAATACCAAGTCTGCACATTGTCGATCATCCGCTGATTCGGCACAAGCTGACCATCATGCGGATGAAGGAGACGGGGACGAAGGAGTTCCGCGAACTCCTCTCCGAGATCGCGATGCTCATGGCGTATGAGATCACGCGCGACTTCCCGCTGCGTGACGTCGAGATCGAGACGCCCGTCGCGCCCTGCCGGGCGCAGGTGCTTGAGGGGAAGAAGCTCGGTGTTGTTCCCATTCTGCGCGCAGGTCTTGGGATGCTCGACGGCATTCTCTCGCTCGTGCCCGCCGCGCGCGTTGGGCATATCGGGCTCTATCGCGACCCTGAGACTCTTGCGCCTGTCGAATACTATGCAAAACTTCCGACCGGCATCGAAGATCGCACGCTCATCGTCCCCGACCCCATGCTCGCCACGGGCGGCAGCGCCTCGGCGGCACTGACACTGCTCAAGGAAAAAGGCGCGAAGAACATCATCCTCATGTGTCTTGTCTCCGCCCCCGAGGGTATTCGCCGCGTCGCCGCCGACCATCCCGATGTCCCCATCTATGTCGCTGCCGTCGACGACCGGCTCAACGAACACGGTTACATTGTTCCCGGACTCGGTGACGCCGGTGACCGTATTTTTGGTACTTTGTAAAGTGTTCATATAACAAAAACGGGGCTGATGTACGATGTCTAGTCGTACATCAGCCCCGTTTGTCGTCTTCATATGGCGGAGAGGGTGGGATTCGAACCCACGGTGCGTTGCCGCATCACCGGTTTTCAAGACCGGCTCCTTAAACCGCTCGGACACCTCTCCGGGGGAAACGGTCTTTATTTTAGCAAAGAGGGGCGATTCCTGTCAATAGGCGCGCACCGGGGAAAATTATTTCGCGGGCGACAGTCCCTTCTTTTGCAGCGAGAGGAGGTAACCAAGCAGTGTGCCGACGGCAGCGGGGAGCGCCCATCCCATGCCGAGCGCGGCAAAGGGGAGCATGTCGCCCGTAGCGCGGAGCGCGTCATAGGCGGGCAGGATCTCCCGAATGCCCGGCGGCAGCGCGCGCAGGAGGTCAAACACGGCGGCGATGCCCGTACCGATCATGCCGCAGATGTAGACGCTGCGCCGGTAGCCGATTTGTGCTTCGAGCAGACACAGGACGATGAGCATCATCGAGATCGGATAGAGGAAATAGAGTGCGGGCAGCGAGTAGCCGATCATGCGGCTGAGTCCCACATTTGCGACCGCGCAGGAGAACAGGCAGAACAAGATCACATAGACGCGGTAGGAGCACGCGCGCGGGAAGAGCTGCGCGAATGCGGTACTGCACGCGGTGATGAGTCCGATGGAGGTCTTGAGACAGGCGAACGTGATCGTGATACCGAGCAGGATGCTGCCGAACGCGCCAAAATAATAGAGCGCGATGTGATGGAGCACGTCGCCGCCATTCGCATCGATGCCGTAAATACTGCGGCTCTGCGCACCGACGTAGGTGAGCGCGGCATAGATGACGACCATGAGGAACGCGGCAAGCGAGCCGGAGACGATTGTCCCATAGGAAATATCGCGCGGCTCTGAAAGTCCCAATAGGCGAATCGAGCGGATGAGGATGTTGCCATAGGCGAGAACGCCGAGCACGTCCATCGTGTTGTAGCCCTCAAGCAGTCCCTTGAAGAAGCTGTGCGATTCGTAAGCAACGGTCGGCATGAGCGCCGTCGCATCGCCCATTGGAGCGAGCACGGCGGCGCAGATGAGGATGCCGAGGAAGAATAAAAAGAGCGGCGTGAGCACCTTGCCCACCCAGGTCAAAATGCCGGACGGGCGGAAGGCGAAGTAGAGCGTTACGGCGAAAAATAGCAGGGAAAAGATGAGGAGCGCGGCACTTTGCTCCTCCGGGGAGACGAAGGGGACGACGCCCACCTGAAAGGAGACGGTGGCAGTGCGCGGGATCGCAAAGAGAGGACCGATCGCAAGATAGAGCGCGCAGGTGAAGAAGTAGGCAAAGCCACTGCCGACCTTCCTTCCCATGGCAAAGAGATCCTCGCTCTCCGAGAGTCCCATCGCGGCGACGGCGAGGAGCGGCAGACCGACGCCCGTGATGCAGAACCCGACGAGTGCGGGGAGCATTTCGCGCGCCGCAGCCTGTCCCATCGCGGCGGGGAAGATCAGATTGCCTGCGCCGAAGAGCAGCCCGAACAGCATAGAGGCGACAAACATATACTCTTTTTTGCGCAGACGGTGTTTCATAGCTCATCCATTCTTTTGTGATAGAAAAATAATGTCGTAAAATTATAACAGGCAGAATAGGAATTTGTCAAAGATACAATTACTTGCTATAATATACCTTGTATCATGCGGTGCGGGAAGGAGTTGTGAGCGTATGCGAATCGCCCTGTTCGACTCGGGGCTGGGAGGACTGACGGTACTCGGACACGCGCGCCGGGCACTGCCGGACGAGGAGTTCCTGTTCTTTGCAGACCGCGACCATGTGCCCTATGGGACAAAGACGGTCGACGAGGTGCGCGGCTTCGTGCGTGACGCCTTCCGCTTCCTCGTGGAGGAGGAGCGCGTGGAGGCGATCGTCATCGCGTGCAACACGGCGACGTCTGTCTCTGCGGACGAAATGCGCCGCCGCTACGACATTCCCATCATTGGGATGGAGCCCGCCGTGAAAAAGGCGCTCGATGCCGACCGAACGCGCCGCGTGCTCGTGACGGGAACGCCCATCACCGTGCGCGGGGAAAAGCTGCATCGCCTGATCAATACCTACGATGCAAATCATCTCGTCGATCTGCTCCCGCTGCCGCGTCTCGTGGAGTTCGCGGAACATCAGGAGTTCGTCTCGCCGCACGTGGAGGAGTATCTGCGCACGGCGTTGGCCCCGTTCGACCTTGCGCAGTACTCGGCGATCGTGCTCGGCTGTACGCATTTTAATTTTTTTAAGGACACACTGCGCGAGATTATGCCGCAGACGATGACCTTTGCCGACGGCAACGACGGCACGGTGGAGGAACTGGCGCGCCGCGCAGGACTCACAACGCAGCCGGAGGGGGAGCGCACGGCGCACTGCACGTTCTTTCGCTCCGGACGGCACGTTGCGGGGGCACAGGAGCTTGCGCGCATCGAGAGCTTTATCAGCCGTGCCGAGCGCATGGAGCTGATCAACTGACGGAAAGGAGCATTCATGCCGATCACGGTAGAACATCGGGTGAATTTTTACGATACGGACGCGATGGAGGTCGTGCATCACGCGAACTATATCCGCTGGTTCGAGATTGGGCGGGTCGCGTACCTGCGGCGCATCGGCATCACGCTCGGCGCACTGATGGACGCGGGCTATGTCTTTCCCATCATCAAGGTGGGGGCAGAGTTTCACGCGCCCGGGCATTTTGACGACACGCTCCGCATTGAGACGACGGCGACCGCGCTGACCAAGGCGAAGATGGCGTTCACCTACCGCATCCTCAATGAAGCGGGGGAGCTCCTCGTCACAGGCATGTCGGAGAACGTCTTTACGAAACGGGATACGGGGCATATCACGCGCCTGCCGAAGGAGTTTTATGAGCCGCTCGAGGCGGCGATGCGCGCGGAGAAAGAAGGGCGGAATATCGATGCCTGAACTAAATCTTATATTAGACTGTATTGCTCTTGCGATATTGCTTCCTCTCCTGCTGAGAGAGATCGTATTTGCCTATTTCGGCAGGGAAGAAATCGTTCTGCAACTTGACGAAATGACGGACTTTTCCGTTGCGGAGCGAACGCCGGAGCGACTTGTCATTGCGGCGACGCTTCCCGTTGTCAATGAGGGGAAACAATGCGGAACGATCATGGACGCGATCCTGCGCGTACAGCTCCCCTATGAGCAGTATGACGGCGCGCTCGTGCGCGGCAAGGTGGAGCTCGAGGGCGCGCCGCGCGCGGATGATTATTTCGAAGCCGTGCTGATTCAGAAGAAGGAGCGCATCAATCTCGTACTGAAGCTTTCCATCGAGCCGCGCGGCGGGCGTGCGCTTGAGGATGCGATTGCGCACCTCGTCGATTTTCGCTCCGATCTCATCTATCAGGAGACGGGGCGGACGCCCGTGCATTACGAGAAAGCGATCATCATGATGGGGGCGGACGAGATCGCCGCACTTGCGGGTGTGGAGCTTCAGCAGGAAGGAGGTGCGCAGCATGGCTGAGTTCAATATTATCCCTGTGCCGACGCGCATCCTGACCGAGGAGGACGACATCGCCGAGGCGATCGCATACTACGCCGGAGCAGAGGTCACGGGGGACGATCTCGTCTGCTGCGCCGAGAGTGTCGTCGCCATTACGCAGGATCGCTATGTATTCCCGGAGGAACTTGAAATTTCCGGTATGGCGGAGTTCTGCTGCCGCTTCATTCCCGACTATGGGAGTCTCGCGAGTCCGCACGGGATGCAGGCGCTCATGGACGTCGAGGGAAAATGGCGTGTGACGGCGGCGCTCTTTGCAGGATTCCTCGCAAAGCTCGTCGGGAAAAACGGCATGTTCTACAAATGGGGCGGCAAAGAAGCCGCGATGATCGACGACGTGACGGGGACGATGCCGCCGTTCGACAAGGCGATTGTCTACGGTCCCGCCGAACCCGACCGCGTGGCGCAGGAGATCACGGAGCGCGTCGGCGCGTTCGGAGCGATGGTCGCTGACGTCAACGATCTGAAGCGCTCGCGCGTCGTGGGCGTCTCGGCGGGCATCGACGGTGCACTTGCGGCGCAGCTTCTGCTCGATAATCCGTTCGGCAACGCCTCGCAAAAGACGCCGATCTGCATCATAAAGAATTATAGACAGTATCAGGAGGGACAAAGGGCGTAAACGCCGCGCCCGTCCCCGTGGCAGCGGAACGCAGGAAGTATGTGCGGCGGCGCAGACTTCGGCGTTTCGCTTTTTTGATGAACGAACGATATGAATGACGAGAGGGGATTTATTTCATGCCGAGAAGAGATCTGAGACGCCCCGATCAGCTGCGCCCCGTACGCATCGAGCGCGGCTATCAGCGGTATCCGGCGGGATCTGCGCTCATCGAGATGGGGCATACGCGCGTTGTGTGCTCCGCGACGGTGGAGGAGCGCGTGCCGTTCTTTTTGAAAGGCAGCGGGACGGGCTGGGTCACGGCGGAGTATGCGATGCTCCCGGGCGCGGGAACGGAGCGCACGGCGCGCGAAGCGATGCGCGGACGTCAGACGGGGCGCACGCAGGAGATCCAGCGGCTCATCGGGCGCGCGCTACGCGCGGTGGTGGATACGCGCGCGCTCGGCGAGCGGACGATTCACATCGACTGCGACGTCGTGCAGGCGGATGGCGGCACGCGTACGGCGTCGATTACAGGCGCGTTTGTTGCGCTCGTTGAGGCGTGTGCGACGTTCTATACGAAGCGCGGCGTTTTCCCTGTGCGCGACTACACGGCGGCGGTCAGTGTCGGCATCGGCGCGGAGAATACGCCGCTGCTCGATATTTGCTACGAAGAGGATGCTCAGGCGATGGTTGATATGAATCTCGTGATGACGGGCGCGGGCAGCTTCATCGAGGTGCAGGGGACAGGCGAAGGGCGCGCGTTCTCGCGCGCGGAGATGAACGCGCTCCTCGATCTCGGCGAGCGCGGCATACGAGAGCTCATCGACGTGCAGAAAAGGGCGCTCGGCGAGACGCTTTCATGGCTGCCGGGGCGGGAGGGCTGACGATGGAAACGATCCTGATTGCAACGTCAAATGCGGGGAAAGTCCGTGAGATGGAGAAGGCGTTCGAAGGGCTCCCCGTGCGTCTCGTGCCGCTCTCTCGGCTGCACGAGGTGCTGCCGGACGCGCCGGAGGTTGGAGAACCGGTCGAAGACGGCGCGACGTTCCTAGAGAATGCGCGCATCAAGGCGTATTATTATCGTGAAAAGACGGGGCTCTCTGCGCTCGCGGACGACTCGGGGCTCGCCGTGGATGCGCTCGACGGCGCGCCGGGCGTCTATTCGGCACGCTATGCGGGCGTGCATGGCGACGACACGGCGAACAATGCGAAACTCGTTTCGGAGCTTGCTGCGCGCGGGGAGGAGAACGCAGCGGCATCCTATCGCTGCGCGCTCGTGCTGACTCTTGCGGACGGGCGGGAGCTGACGGCGGAGGGCGTCTGCCGCGGCTTTATCCGTCCCATGCCGCGCGGGACGGGCGGATTTGGCTACGATCCGTATTTTTATCTGCCGCGCGGGAAGGCGATGGCGGAGCTGACGCTTGCGGAAAAACACGCGGTGAGTCATCGTGGGGCGGCGCTGCGCGAGATGAAGGAGCTGCTTGCCGGGATTTTGTGATGTGCTTGTGAATATCATGTGTGAGGATGTGGAAAGGGGCGGAGGAATATGAGGATCGGGCTGGTCAGCGACAGTCATGGGAATGTGCGCGTCTTTGAGGATATGCTCGCCGTGCCGGGCGCGGCGGAAGCGGAGCTTTGGCTGCACGCGGGGGATCACGCGGCGGATGCGGAGATGCTGCGGCTGCTGACGGAAAAACCCGTCGTATGCGTCCTTGGCAACTGCGACTACGATGAGGACGGCGCGTATCATGAGACCTCCGTCGATGTTGCGGGACACCGCGTCTTTCTCGCACACGGGCACCTGTTCCGCGTGGAGTACGGGACGGAGCGCTTTGCAGCCGCGGCGCGCGAGGCGGGCGCGGATATTGCTGTCTACGGGCATACGCACATTGCGTATATGGAGCGCGGCGACGTCACCGTGCTCAATCCCGGCAGCATCGCACGCCCGCGCGACGAGCGGCGCGGCTCCTTCATGCTGATGGATTTGGAAGAAGGCACAGCTCCCCGGGTGAATCTCATTCGCATCGAATGAAAATTTTTTTTTCAGAGAGGATTTTATACGAAATATAGATGATAAGATATAGAAGTTATATATATAATTCGAAATAAATAGCAATCAATAAAAATATTTTTATTGATTGCTATTTTTATGCGTGATAAAACTAAAAATAAATAATGAAATTCATGATTGCATTCACGTGCACGGCCTTTAGAGAAAGTGAATGAGATTCAGATTTTTCAAGGCTTGACGCGGATTTTCAAAGCCTTGAAAGCCTGAAAAAAATATGTTATAGTCTAACTAACCTGTGTATAAGTTATATTTATAGGAGGGATTATTTTGCGAGAGCTAAACGCAAAAGCAATCACGGAGAACGTCGCCGAGATGTGTATGGAAGCGGCGTATTACCTCCCAAATGATGTGTACGAGGGGCTCAAGAAAGGAAGAGAGACGGAGGAGTCGCCCGTCGGCAAGGTCGTTCTCGACCAGATCATCAGCAACGCGGAGATCGCGCGCGCAGAGGATCGTCCGTACTGTCAGGATACGGGCATGACCATCGTGTTTGCAGAGGTCGGGCAGGATCTCCACATCACGGACGGTCTGCTCGAGGATGCGATCAACGAGGGGATCGCAAAGGGCTATACGGACGGATACCTGCGCAAATCCGTCGTTGCCGAACCGCTGTTCAACCGAAAGAATACGCAGAACAATACGCCGGGCATCATCTACACGAAGATCGTCCCGGGAGACAAGATCGACATCACGATCGCGCCGAAGGGCTTTGGCTCGGAGAACAAGTCCGGCGTGAAGATGCTCGTGCCCGCAGACGGCGTCGAGGGCGTCAAGAAGGCGGTCATGGACATCATCCGCCACGCGGGACCGAACCCGTGCCCCCCGATGGTCGTTGGCATCGGCATCGGCGGCACGATGGATCAGGCGGCGCTGCTCTCGAAGAAGGCGCTGACGCGCTCCATCGACGAGCGTCACCCGATGCCCGAGTATGCGCGGCTCGAGAACGAGCTGCTTGAGGAGATCAACAAGACGGGCATCGGTCCCCAGCTTGGCGGGACGACGACGGCGCTCGCCGTCAATATCGAATGGGGCGCAACGCACATCGCGGGTCTCCCCGTTGCGGTCACGATCTGCTGTCATGCCCTGCGCCATGCGCATCGCGTGCTGTAATCGCCTTTTGTCTGTGTATTTTTGAGGGAGGAACGCGCTATGGCGGAAAGTATTCGCATTACCACGCCCTTTACCGAGGAGATGTCCCGTAAACTGAAGGCGGGCGACAGCGTGCTCATCACGGGCACGATCATCAGTGCCCGCGACGCGGCGCACAAGGCGATGACCGAAGCGCTCGCAAAGGGCGAGCCGCTGCCGGTCGACTGGCACGATCAGATTGTCTACTATCTCGGCCCTACGCCTGCAAAGCCGGGCGATCCGATCGGCTCCTGCGGGCCGACGACCTCCGGACGCATGGACGCCTACACGCCGACGATGCTTGAGCAGGGCATCAAGGGCATGGTCGGTAAGGGCTCGCGCTCGAAGGAAGTTGTCGAGTCGATGAAGAAGAACGGCGTCACCTACTTTGCCGCCGTCGGCGGCGCAGCGGCGCTGATTGCAAAGTCCGTCAAGAAATACGAGGTGGTCGGCTACCCAGAACTCGGCCCCGAGGCGGTGGCTAAGCTGACGGTTGAGGATTTCCCCTGCATCGTTGTCATTGACTCCGAGGGCAACGACTTCTACGAGATCGGGCAGAAACCCTACCGCAAGGAATAGGGCGCTGCAAGATCCGCATCATGTTGACGGTGATGGTTTGGCGCATGACAAATCATTTGGGTCTATATTATATTTAGGAGGTATGAAATGTTCCACACAACCTTTTACATGCGGCGGCTGCATTCATTGGTCGGTCTCGTCGTCGTCGGCGTGTTCCTCTTCGAGCACGTCTTCACGAATTCGACGGTGCTCGGCGGCGCAAAGGCGTTCAATGATTCGCTGGCGATGATGGAGCTGATTCCAAAGCCGATTTTCTACGGTCTCGAGATCTTTGCTATTGCAGTACCGCTCCTCTTTCACGCAATCTACGGTATTTACATCGCGGCGCAGGCAAAGAACAACCCCGGCAACTATGGCTATGTCCGCAACTGGCAGTTCGCTTTGCAGCGCTACACCGCATGGATTCTCATTCCGTTCCTCATTTGGCATGTCGGTTACATGCGCATCTGGGAGAAAGGCATGATGGGGACGCATATCAATTATGACCTCCTCTACACCTATTTTGTGACGGGCGACTACGCCATCCTCCACACGGTGCTCTATACGCTCGGCATGATCGCGGCGATCTTCCATTTCTGCAACGGCATCTCGACGTTCTGCATGACGTGGGGCATCGCCAAAGGCCCGCGCGCACAGGCGGTCATCAACGCGATGGCGATGGGACTCTGCACACTGATGAGTCTCGTGACGCTCGCCTTCATGGGCAGCTATTTCATGTAAAAACTGCAGCAAAGGAGAGTAATAATGGCTAAAGTACCTGAAAATAAGGTGATCATCATCGGCGGCGGTCTTGCGGGACTGCTGGCGGCGATGAAGGTCTGCGAAGGCGGCGGCACGGTCGATCTCTTTTCCTACTGCCCGGTGAAGCGTTCGCACTCGCTCTGCGCGCAGGGCGGCATGAATGCCTGCATGGATACGAAGGGCGAGCACGACAGCGTCTATGAGCACTTCGACGACACCGTTTACGGCGGCGACTTCCTCGCGGATCAGCTCGCCGTCAAGGGCATGGTCGAAGCGGCGCCGCGTCTCGTGAAGATGTTTGACCGCATGGGCGTTCCCTTTACGCGTACCTCCGAGGGCGTGCTCGATCTGCGCAATTTCGGCGGACAGAAGAACAAGCGCACCGTGTTTGCCGGCTCGACGACCGGTCAACAGCTCCTCTACGCACTCGACGAACAGGTGCGTCGCTGGGAGGTCAAGGGCAAGGTCAAAAAATACGAGTTCTGGGAATACATCCGCGCGATTAAGAACAAGGACGGCATCGTCCGCGGCATCGTCGCGCAGAATATGAACTCGAACGAGATTCGTTCGTTCCCGGGGGATGTCGTTATGCTCGCGACGGGCGGCCCCGGGCAGGTGTTCGGCCGCTGCACGGCGTCCACGATCTGCAACGGCTCGGCGGTCTCCTCCGCGTATCAGCAGGGCGCGCACATCGGCAATCCCGAGTTCATTCAGATCCATCCGACGGCGATTCCGGGCTCGGATAAGAACCGCCTCATGTCCGAGGCGTGCCGCGGTGAGGGCGGGCGGATTTGGACGTATAAGGACGGAAAACCGTGGTACTTCCTCGAGGAGATGTACCCCGCGTACGGCAACCTCGTGCCGCGCGATGTCGCTTCGCGCGCGATCTTCAAGGTTTGCGTTCATATGGGGCTCGGCGTCAACAATGACCGCCGCGTCTACCTCGATCTTTCGCATATCCCTGCGGACTACCTCGAGCACAAGCTCGGCGGCATTCTCGAGATGTACTCTGAGTTCGTCGGTCAGGATCCGCGCAAAGTGCCGATGGAGATCTTCCCGTCCGTGCACTATTCCATGGGCGGCATTTGGGTCGACCGCAACCATCACACGAACATCCCCGGCCTCATGGCGGCGGGCGAGTGCGATCATCAGTACCACGGCGCGAACCGTCTTGGTGCGAACTCGCTCCTCTCAGCGGCATATTCCGGCTATATCGCGGGACCCGAGGCACTGCGCTGGGCACGCAGCGGTGAGCTCGGCACGGCGCTGACCGAGGACGAGATGGAGACGGCACGCCTTGAAGCCGTCGCCGAATTTGACAAGATTCGCGCGATGGACGGCCCCGAGAACGCGCACAAGCTCCATCAGGAGATGGGCGAGATCATGTACGATTATGTGTCCATCGAGCGCGACAATAAGGGACTCGACATCTGCCTTGAAAAACTCAAGGGGATTCTGAAGCGCTGGGATGACATCGGCGTGACGGATCGCGGCACATGGGCGAATCAGGAAGTCATGTTCGTCCGTCAGCTCCGCAACATGATCCTGTACGCGATGGCGGTCACAAAGGCAGCACGCTGCCGCGACGAGAGCCGCGGCGCACACGCCAAGATCCTGCTCGACGACAAGGGCGAGCGCAAGACGGACGCGGACGGTGAGCTGATGTTCTACGGGCGTGACGATGAGCGCTTCATGAAGACCACGATTGTGGACTACGATCCGCAGACCGAAGAGCCGATCATCAGCTATATGGATTTCGAGCATTCGCTCATCAAGGCGCGCGCCCGCAACTATGCCGTTGCGAAGAAGGAGTAAGGGAGGACGGAAGCCATGGCAGAACAGAGAAAAGTACGTTTTATTGTCGAGCGGCAGGACGGTCCTACCGAAAAGCCTTATACGCAGGAATTTGAAGTTGAGTACCGCGTCGGTCTCAATGTCGTTGCGGCGCTCATGGAGATTCAGAAGAATCCCGTGACGATCGACGGCAAGCGCGTGCCGCCCCCAGTGTGGGAGTGCAACTGCCTCGAAAAGGTCTGCGGCGCGTGCATGATGGTTATCAACGGCAAGGCACAGCAGGCGTGCTGCGCGCTCGTGGACAATCTTACGGAGCCGATTCGGCTTCAGCCTGCGCGCACGTTCCCGGTCATCCGCGATCTGCTCATCGACCGCACGGTCATGTTCGAGAGTCTCAAGCGCATCCACGGATGGATCGAGGTCGACGGTTCGTGGGACAACCGCGAAGCGCCGATTCAGAACCCGTACACGGCGGAGACCTGCTACGAGCTGTCGCACTGCATGACCTGCGGCTGCTGTCTCGAAGCGTGCCCGAACGTCGGCCCGCAGTCCGACTTCATCGGCCCCGCGCCGACGGCGCAGACGCTGCTCTTTAACATGCACCCGCTCGGGAAGTTCGACGCGCCGAAGCGTCTGAACGTCCTTATGGAGAAGGGAGGCATCACGAGCTGCGGCAACAGCCAGAATTGTGAGCGCGTTTGCCCGAAGGGCATCAAGCTCACGCAGCATCTCGCACAGCTCAACCGCGAGGTCAACAAGCAGGCACTGCGCAACATGTTCAACCATTAAAACAAAGCCGGTTCAGACAACAAGAGACTGCCGCGTGGAGGAAATAACCTTCACGCAGCAGTCTCTTTTTTGTATCAAGAAAAGGGCTGTAACGAAAGTACGAAAAACGCTGTTTCGTTACAGCCCTATATTTATTTTAGCAATTATATTTTTTCGCGTGGAGATTTTTTCATTTTTGAGGAAAGATAATTTGCGGCGAGTGAGCCGGAGATGTTGTGCCATACGCTGAAGAGCGCGCCGGGGATCGCGGCTGCCGCGCCGAAGTGCAGGAGGGCGAGGGAGGCGGCGAGTCCGGAGTTCTGCATACCGACCTCAATGGAGACCGCCTTGACCTTTGCCATGTCCATATGCAGGAGCTTTGCAACGCTAAAGCCAAGCGCATAGCCGAGCAGGTTGTGGCACATGACGACGACCATGATAAGCGCGCCCGTCTCCATGATGCGCGCCGCATTTGCCGAGACGACAGCTCCGACGATGAGGACGATGGCGACGACGGAGATGAGCGGGAGCACCTTGATCGCCTTTTGTACCGGACGCTCAAAGAAGTGATTGATGAGAAGTCCGAGAACGATCGGGGCGATGACAACTTGCGCAATGGAGATCATCATTTTCCCGGCGGGAATGTCAATCCATTGCCCGGCGAGCCAAAGTGTGAGGAGCGGTGTCATGATCGGCGCGAGAATCGTCGATGCCATCGTCATGGAGACGGAGAGTGCGACGTCTCCGCGTGCGAGATATGTCATGACGTTGGACGAGGTGCCGCCGGGACAGGTGCCGACGAGGATCACGCCTGCGGCGAGCTCAGGCGGCAGGGAAAAAGCATGTGCGAGTATCCACGCCAAGAGAGGCATGATGCCGAACTGAGCGACAGTGCCGATAAGCACGTCTTTTGGACGCTCCAATACGAGCCGAAAATCCTCGAAACGGAGCGTCATGCCCATGCCGAACATAACAATGCCCAGGAGAATGGTGATATACGGCACCGTCCATAGGAATGTCCACGGCTGAAAAAGGGCAACGGCGGCGATGGCGATGACAAATACCGCCATAAAACGGGAAACAAAATTGCTGATTTGTTCCAAAAGCTGCATAGATGAAAGACCCCTTATGAATTAGAAAGGCGGATAAAGTCTTCGAGTTTGCGCACGGCACTGCCGTTTTCAATCGTTTGCCGCGCGGCTGCGATTCCCTCAGCGATCGAGGACGCGGCGCCGTAGATGTAGACGGCTGCCCCTGCGTTGAGCAGGCAGACGTTCGCACGTGCGTCCGTGATCTCTCCTGCGAGAATGCCGCGCGTCACGGCGGCGTTCTCCTCAGGAGAGCCGCCGCGGATGGCGGATTTATCCGCAAGGGGAATGCCAAAGTCCTCGGGGGTGATCTCGTAGGCACTTTCACGACCGTTCACAATCTCGCGGATCTTCGTCGGTGCGCCGATGGAGATCTCGTCCATGCCGTCCGTGCCGTGCACGATGAGTGCACGCTTCACACCGAGTGTCGGCAGGACGCGGGCGAGCGGGCGGAGCAGGTGCTCGCCGTAGACGCCGAGGAGCATACACTCAGGATGCGACGGGTTCGTCAGGGGACCTAGGATGTTGAACACTGTGCGGATGCCGAGCTCGCGGCGGATCGCACCGACGTATTTCATTGACTGATGATAGCGTTGGGCAAAGAGAAATGCCATGCCGACGGTATCAAGCTCCTCACGCACCTTTTCTGGCGACTGATCGAGGGCGACGCCGAGCGCCTCAAGACAGTCTGCCGTCCCGCATTTCGACGAGGCGGCGCGGTTGCCGTGCTTGCAGACCTTTAGTCCCGCCGCTGCTGCGATGAAGGAGGCGGTCGTCGAGACATTGATGCTGCCCGAGTGATCGCCGCCTGTTCCCACAATGTCGATGACTTCCATGCCGTCATGTGGCACGCGTTCCGCATGGCTGCGCATCGCCGCAGCTGAGCCTGCGATCTCGTCGATCGTCTCCATGCCGCTGCTTTTGGTCGAGAGTGCAGCGAGATATGCGGCGTTCTCCACAGCGGACGTTTCTCCCGACATGATCTCGTTCATTACGGCATAGGCTTCGTCGTAGTAAAGATCCTTCTTATCCACGATCTTTTGAATGGCTTCTTTTATCATTGCGGTGTGCCCCCTTGAAAGTATCATCATTAAATACAGGTCAGTATTATAGCATAAAATGTCCGGAGTTTCCATTTTGTTGTGAAATGCATTGGATGTATATATGCAATGAAATCCGTTTTCATTGACGGAAATGCAAAATTATAGTAAGATAGTGACGCAATCGGGGGTGGCACAGATGCCATCATGGAGGAACGGCGGAAAGGAAAAGTGGCATTTATGGATTATATTTCACAGGGGATACATTTTTTTCATCAGGGCGGTACGGTTATGTACTTCCTGCTGGCGGCGTCGATCTTTGTCGTATTTATCGCCATTGAGCGCGCGCTTTATTTCGCCGGGGCGGATGCGGGGCGGAGGTTTGCCCACGCGTTTATGCTCCATATTGCGAATGGGCAGTTCAAAGAAGCCGTGCAGCTGACAGAGGTAAAGCGCGGCTCTATTTCGGATATTCTGTTCAGCGCAATTTCAAAGAACAGCAAGAATTCGCGCAAGATGAATTCCTATATGGAAGTGCAGTCCGGCATTGCGCTGTCCAAATTCCGCAATCGTCTCTACTATCTGAGCGTCGTCGTTACCATGGCGCCGCTGCTCGGTCTGCTGGGCACGATCAGCGGGATGATCTCGACGTTCAGCGTGTTCAATCTCGACGCGGGTGACCCGAGCGCGATCACAGGCGGCGTCGGCGAGGCTCTGATCGCCACGGCAATGGGGTTGTGCGTTGCCATCATCGCACTGGCTGTGCATGCATACTTCTCACAGCGCATTGAGAACATCGTTACGGACATGGAAATGTGCTTCTCCGTTGCCGAGAACAACCGCATTGAGCTTGCACGCGCCGCGGGAGTAAAGGGCGTTCTCGAGACCTCCATTCACGCGGACGGACAGGCGGAAGGTGATGAGGCATGAGACTGCGCGACAGAAGGGCATTTAATAAGCCCGAGGTCATGATCATCCCCATGATCGACATCATGTTTTTCCTGCTCGTGTTCTTCATCATGAGCACGCTCTACATGGTGAACCTCAAGACCGTGGACGTCAACCTGCCGAAGGCGCAGACCGCGCAGACGCAGCTGAACGTTACCTATCTCGTCACCGTGCGCAAGGACGGCACGCTCTGGCTCGAGGATAAACAGATCGATGAGGCGACGCTCCTGCGACGCGCGCATACGGAGAGCCAAAAGAATCCGAAGTTCGCCGTTGTCGTGCGTGCGGACGGGGATATGAATTACAGCGGTGTCATGGAGCTGCTGGATAAATTCCGCAAGGAAGGCATCACGCGCTTCGGGCTTGCGGCAGAATAACGAAACCGACAATAAGGCTGCGGCATCCGCATTTTGTGCAGATGCTGCGGCTATTTTATATTTAGCGCCTAAAATGTAGGGGGGAGATTATGGCAAGCAAATCCCCGTGAATTTCATTTTATTGAACTAATTTCCTGTAGCAAAGGTTACAGTCTTTTTCGGAACGCTGCGCTATAATGTGCACATAGTTTAGATTCATAACAAGAGATAATATAAGGAGTTTGACGATGGAAAAGGTCTTGGATCTGAAAAAGACGGTCGCCGATTTGGTCGGAGAGTATCCCGAGGTTCGGCAGATCATGGCGGATGTTGGGTTCCGCGAGATTACGAGCGATGTGGCGCTCAATGTGATGGGGCGCATCATGACGATCCCGCGCGGTGCGGCGGTCAAGGGCGTCGACCTCAATAAGGTCATTGCGACGTTTGAGGAACACGGTTTTACGGTGATCGGCGACGATCGGCAGACACGGCAGGGACGCCTGCGCGGATTCATCGAGCGGCTCTCGGGCGGCGAGGCCTTGGAATCCGTACGTAAGGATTTCGTCGAGGAGTTCAGCCATGTCGAGGCACACGAGATCATGGATGCGGAGCAGACGCTTATCAAGGAGGGGATGCCGATCACCGAAGTGCAGCGCCTCTGCGATGTGCATTCCGCGCTGTTCCACGGAACGCCGTCCGCACCGCCTCCGGGGGCGCTCTCGCACGATGAGATTCATGCGCAGGCGGCTTCCGTCGACCCCCACGACATTGATGCGCTGCCCGAAGGGCATCCGCTCTCGATCCTGCGTGAGGAGAACACGGCGCTCGGCGCATTGCTCGATGCGATCGAGGCGGAGCTGGACAGCGCGAAGCGCACCGACGTGATGCTCGAGCATGTACTTGCCCTCGGCGATGTGCGGATGCACTATATCAAGAAGGAAGAGCTCCTGATGCCGGTGCTCTACGACTACGGCGTCACGGGACCCTCGCAGGTCATGTGGGGCATCGACGACGAGATGAAACGCGAGCTCAGCATGATTATCAAGGCGCTCAAGGAGGATTCGGAGAATTTGCCGATGTATGAGGCACGCCTGCGCGCCCTCACGCAGCGAATCCGCGAGATGATTTTCAAGGAGGAGAAGATTCTTTTCCCACTTAGCCTCCGTTATTTTACGGAGATTGAGTGGTATCGGATGTACCATGACCTGCCGGATATGGGCGTCTCGTTCGGCGTCGCCATCCCCCCATGGCAGCAGGCGCAGCCGTGGCTCGATCAGGAGGCGGCGCGGCTTGCGGATGGCGCAGCCGACGGCAAGCTCCAGTTCCCGACGGGCGAGCTGTCGATGGAGCAGCTCAATGCAATTTTCAAAATGCTGCCCGTGGACATCACATTCATCGACGCGAACGATACGGTACGCTTCTTTACCAACGAGGGACAGGTATTTACGCGTCCCATGTCGGCGCTCGGGCGCGACGTGATGAACTGCCATCCGCCCGAGATCATCCCCGTGGTGCGCAACCTCATCGCGGACTTCAAGGCGAAGAAGCGCACGCAGATGATCGTGCACCGATATATCCGCGAGCGTCCCATCCGCGTCCACTATCAGGCGCTCTACGACGCGGCGGGAGACTACATGGGGACAGTGGAGTTCGTGACGGATCACGCTGAGCCGCTGGAGAAATTCCGCCGCTAAGCAAAAAATAAACCCTGTCAAGAAAAATGCTTGACAGGGTTTTTGTTTGCCGTTATACTGCGAAGAGTGTTTTAGGAAACGTATGGCGTTTCGTCGGAATGGGTGATGACTTGGAGCGGCTTTACGATCTCGCGCAGCTGTACGATCTATACGGCGCACTGCTGACGGGGAAACAGCGGGAATGTCTGCACCTGCACATCGCCGAGGACTTCTCACTCGCGGAGATCGGCGAGACGCTCGGCATCACGCGGCAGGCGGCACATGAGAGCATCCGCCGCGCTGAGCATGCGCTTGCCGAGATGGAGGAGCGGCTCGGACTGCGCGCGCGCCGCGCGGCAGAGGAGCGCGAACTCGCGGGTATCTACGAGGAGTTGTGTGCGCTCAAGGAGCCGATCGCAACTGCGGATGTGCAGCACATCATAGCGCCGCTGCGGCGCTATGTAGAGACTAGTGCGGAACAGGAGGAGGTGAGTTTATGATATTTGAGAATCTATCCGACCGCCTGCAGGGCATCTTTAAGAAAATGCGCGGACACGGCAAACTGACCGAGGACGACGTGAACGATGCGATGCGCGAGGTGCGCATGGCGCTGCTCGAAGCGGACGTCAATTTCAAGGTCGTTAAGGATTTCGTGAAGCGCGTCAAGGAGCGTGCCGTTGGGCAGGAAGTACTCGACACGCTCACAGCAGCGCAGGCGGTCATCAAGATCGTCGACGAGGAGCTCACGGAGCTCATGGGCGGGACGGAGAGCCGGCTCAATATCAGCCCAAACCCGCCGACGGTCATCATGCTCGTTGGTCTCCAAGGCTCGGGTAAGACGACCTCGGCGGGCAAGCTCGCCCTCATGCTGAAAAAACAGGGCAAACGTCCGCTCCTCGTGGCGGACGATATCTATCGCCCCGCCGCCATCAAGCAGCTCGAGGTCATCGGCGAGAAGGTTGGTGCTCCCGTGTTTTCGCAGGGGCAAGAGGATGCCGTTGCCATCGCGCGCGCTTCGATCGCGTACTCGGCAGCGCACGCAAATGACGTAGTCATCATTGATACGGCGGGACGTCTGCAGATCGACGAGACACTGATGCAGGAGCTGCGCGACATCAAGGCGGCCGTGCAGCCGCATGAAATCCTGCTCGTTGTTGACGCGATGACAGGGCAGGAGGCAGTGAACGTCGCGGCGGCGTTTGACGCTTCGCTCGGGCTCGACGGCATCGTCATGACGAAGCTCGACGGCGATGCGCGCGGCGGTGCAGCACTTTCCATCAAGGCGGTGACCGGGCGTCCCGTTAAATTCGTCGGTATGGGCGAAAAGCTCGACCCGCTCGAGGTGTTCCATCCCGACCGCATGGCGTCGCGCATTCTCGGTATGGGCGATGTGCTCTCCCTCGTGGAGAAGGCGCAGGAAAATTTCGACATCGAGAACGCGAAGAAGATGGAGGAGAAGCTACGCAAGAACGACTTCACACTCGATGACTTTCTCGAGCAGATGCAGCAGATCAAAAAGCTCGGTTCGCTGAATAACATCCTCGGCATGATTCCGGGGATGGGCGGTCTGAAGAAAAAGCTCGGCGATCAAGAGCTCGATCTTGACGGCAAGGAAATGCGCCGTCTCGAGGCAATCATCCGCGCGATGACCCCGAAGGAACGCGCGGACATTACGATCATCAACGGCAGCCGCCGCAAGCGCATCGCTGCGGGCAGCGGTACGCGCGTGCAGGACGTCAATAAGCTCCTCAAGCAGTTCGGCGAAATGCGCAAGATGATGAAGAAGATGAACCAAATGAAGGGTAAGGGGAAAATGCCAAAGATGCCGTCACTCGGCGGCATGGGGCTTCCCAAAATGCCGTTCTTTAGGTAACACAACGAAAGGTGGTGAGAATATGGCAGTCAAGATTCGTTTGAACCGCATGGGTGCGAAGAAGAATCCCTTCTACCGCATCGTTGTCGCCGACTCGCGCGCACCGCGCGACGGTCGATTCATCGAAATCCTTGGGAATTACGATCCGTCGAAACAGCCCGCCGTCGTCAACATTGACGAGGAGAAGGCGATCGACTGGATGCAGAAGGGCGCACAGCCGACCGATACGGTCAGGAACATCCTGAGCAAGAACGGTACAATGGCAAAATTTGCCGAGGCAAAGCGCAAGAAGGACTAAGGAGCGCAGCGTCCGGGGAACGGGGTTCTTTCATATCGAAGGAATCCCTCAGTCCGGCGCGCGGTGAGGAGAGACGACCGGCGTGAAAGAGATAGTCGAGGTTATTGCCAAATCCTTGGTGGATCATCCGGAAGCTGTCGTCGTTGACGAGACGCAGGATGATCAAGAGATCATATTGAAACTTCATGTGGCGGAGGATGACATGGGTAAGGTCATCGGTAAGCAGGGGCGCATCGCAAAGGCGCTGCGCAGCGTTGTCAAAGCCGCCGCGACGAAGGAGAATAAACGGGCGACGGTCGAGATCGGCTGAGCCCATCGAAACGGCGTGCGTCTTAGACGGTCGCCGTTTTTGTATAAGGAGAGATCAACATGGATTCTATTTCGCTGAAAGTGCCTGTCACGGTCAAGGCAAAACTGACGGAGAAGCTGCGCACGAAGATGCGCAAGGAGATGGAGGAAGGCGTCAGCCGTGCAGAACTCGAACTCCAGCAGATCGGTATTCAGGAAAAACGTGTCATGCAGGAGGCGGAGCAGGGGGAGCTGACACCGCAGGCGATCGACCACATCAACATGATCCGACAGGAACGCCAGTCCCGCATGGAGTATGTGGAACAGACGCGCGCGCATCTTGAGGAGCTCGAGAAATTCGCCGAGGGCGCGGAGATCATTCAGGGCACGCTTGAGCATCAGGTCGAGGTGCATATCGGCGACGATATGCGCGAGATCATGAACGTCGAGATTTTAGTCGAAGATGACAAAATTATCGCCATCCGCTCCTGAGGGGCGCATTGTCATCGGGCGCGTCGGTGCACCGCACGGCATCGCCGGCGATGTGCGCGTCATCCCGCTGACGGACTTCCCCGAACGATTCGCCCGACTGCGCGAGGTCGTGGTGGGGGACGAGCTCCTGCACATCGTGCGCATGAAAGAGCAGGGGAAGAACTTCCTCATGCAGTTCCGCGAGTATCCCGTCCGCGAGGAGGCACAGCGGCTCACGGGACGGCTGCTCACCGTCGCGCGCACGGATGCCGCACCGCTCGAGGAGGGGGAGTATTACGTCTTTGATATCGTGGGGCTGTCCGTCTATGATGAAGCGGGTACGCTCCTCGGCAGCGTCGAGAACGTCATCCGCACGGGCAGCAACGACGTCTATGCCGTGCGCGCGGAGGACGGGCGAGAACTCCTCATCCCCGCGCTGCGCAGCGTCGTGCGCAATATCGACATCGCGGGCGGGCGCATGGACGTGTGCCTGCCGGACGAGGCGGACGACCGGCGCTGATCTTCTCGTGTCTTGCGGCATGAGCCGCTGCAAAATTTACATCGGAAGAGATGCGAGAAAGACGCGTCGAAGAACCGCCTTGCTGCAGGGATGTTTTGTGGGCTGCCTGAGGTCACGGCGGTTTTTTATGAGGAATTGATGTGAGAATTTTCTGGAAAGGAGTTTCACATGACGCTTGAACACAGTGCGCTCCGGCGCGATGCGGATGCGATTGTTGCGGCGTCTCTGCGCGCCGTGCTCCCGGATGCCGCCGTTCGAAAGGCGCTCGCGGGACATGAGTTTGCAAAGGGGAAGCTCGTTCTCGTCGCGGTTGGCAAAGCCGCGTGGCAGATGGCAAAGACGGCGGCGGAGATGTTGGGGGATCGTATTCATGACGGCATCGTAATTACGAAGTACGACCATGTACGCGCGCCGATTCCCGGACTTGTCTGCTTTGAGGCGGGACATCCCGTTCCCGATGCGAACTCCTTTGCCGCGACGGCGCAGGCACTGGAGATGACGACAGATCTCTGCGCAGACGATACGGTGCTCTTCCTCCTCTCGGGTGGGGGGAGCGCGCTCTTTGAGCAGCCGATCATTCCCGACGCGGAGCTTGCGGCGATGACGGAAAAATTGCTTGCCTCGGGCGCAGACATCGTGGAGATCAATACGATCCGCAAGCGTATGAGCGCGGTCAAGGGCGGGCGATTCGGGGCACACTGCGCGCCGGCGCATGTCCTCAGCATCGTCTTGAGCGACATCATCGGCGACCCGCTCGACATGATCGCATCGGGCCCCGCATATCCCGACAGTACGAGTGCGGCGGCGGCGAAGGCAATTGTGGAGAAATACGGTCTGAAACTATCGGATACAGCGATGGCACTCCTGGACGAGCCGCTGCCACAGGAACTGCCCCATGTGGAGACGCATATTACGGGCAGTGTGCGCGAACTCTGCGCGGCGGCGGCGCAGGAGTGCCGGAGATTGGGCTATGCGCCGCATATCCTCACGGATGAGCTCGATATTGAAGCGCGCGAAGCGGGACGGTTTCTCAGTGCAATCGCAAAGACGCACCGGGGAGACGGTGCGCACGCCTATATCGCGGGCGGGGAGACGATCGTGCACCTCACGGGACACGGCAAGGGCGGACGAAATCAGGAGCTGGCGCTTGCCGCTGCCGCGGGGCTCGCGGGGATGGAGAATGCGGCGCTCCTCAGTTTTGGCAGCGACGGGACGGACGGCCCGACGGATGCGGCGGGCGGCTATGTCGACGGGCATACGCAGGAGATACTTGCGGCGCGCGGCATCTACATCGACGATATTCTTGCGGACAACGACGCATACCGCGCGCTGCAAGCCGTCGACGGGCTGATTATGACGGGGCCCACGGGGACGAATGTGAACGATGTTGCGGTACTCCTCATCCGCTAGAGTCTGTGTGCTTTTTCTTTTGCGCAAATTCCGCGCGCGTGTTATAATATATCAGAACTTTATTTCGGTTTTCACATGTATTCATGAGGGGTTGAACTATGCTCACCTGTATCACGCAATCTCCAGAGGAGACTGCGCATTTAGCGGGAACGATCGGTAAAATTATCCGTGAGGGGACGGTGATCTGCCTCGACGGGGAACTTGGCGTCGGCAAGACTCTCTTCGTACGCGCACTTGCGCGCACGCTAGGCGTGGAGAGCGACGTCACGAGTCCGACGTTCAACCTGATGAATATTTACGAAGCGGCATGTCCCATCGTGCATTTTGACCTCTATCGGCTGAATACCGAAGAGGAGCTTGAGGACATTGGGTTTTACGAGTACGCGGAGGCACAGGAGGGCATCGTGCTCATCGAGTGGGCGGAGAAATTCCCGGATGCGATGCCCGCCGACCGCCTGACGGTACGGATCGATGCCGTCTCGGCGGAGGGGCGGCAATTCACATTCGACGCTGTGGGGGAAAAGAGCACGGCGCTCTTAAAGGAGCTGGACGGACTTGTCAATCATAGCCGTTGATACCGCTTCGCAGGTCTCGAGCGTCGCAGTGATCTCAGAGGAGCGCGTCGCCGCGGAGATCAGTATGCAGGGGGCGCTGACCCACTCAGAGACGCTGATGCCGCACATCGAGACGGCACTGCGGATGGCGCGCGTGAAAAAAGATGAGCTCGCGGGCGTTGCCGTCAGCATCGGTCCCGGCTCTTTCACCGGGCTGCGCATCGGGCTTGCCACCGCGAAGATGATGTCCTATGCACTTCGGATTCCCATGGTCGGCGTGCCGACGCTCGAGGCGCTCGCTTATCACTGCATGTGGGAGGGCGTGCGCCTCGTTCCTATGATGGATGCGCAAAAGGGTAACGTCTACACAGAGGAATTTGCGTGGACATGGGAGAGCGGCAAACCTGTTCTCCATAGCGTGTGTCCCCTGCGCATCCTGCCGCGCGACGCGCTCGTCGCGTCTCTTGCGGGGACGGAGAAGACCGTGCTCCTGATGGGGGACGCGATGCAAAAGGCAGCGGATGAGCCGCTCCCCGCGGGCGTGCGGCTTGCGCCGATACACATGCGGATGGCGCGCGCCGCCTGTGTGGGGCTCGCAGGTCTCGCACGCCTTGCGCGCGATGCGGCGGACGATGCGATGACGCTCGAGCCGCTCTATCTGCGTCGGAGCGAAGCGGAGGTGCTCTGGGAGAAACGTCACGGTGCGGAGCAGGCGGTATGATCACGTTTCGTGCGCTCACGGCGGAGGATGCCAAGGGCGTCGCACGCGTGGAGCGGGAGAGCTTCCCCACGCCGTGGTCGCGCGAAGATTTTTGGCGTGAGGCGTCGAATAAATTTGCCTGCTATATCGTGGCGTGCGAGGACGATCACATCATCGGCTTTGCAGGCTGCTGGATCTCCTTCGAGGAGGCACAGGTGACCAATATCGCGCTCACGGAGACGCGGCGCGGGCGCGGGCTCGGATGCCGCCTGATGGAAGCGATGATGCGTGCCGCCGCAGCGCGCGGAGCGGAGCGCATGACGCTCGAGGTGCGCCCCTCGAATGCCGCCGCCCTGCATCTCTATGAACGCCTTGGATTTTCCGCTGTCGGCGTGCGAAAGAAATACTACCAAGATAATGATGAGGACGCGATCCTCATGTGGCATACAAAGTTAAAGGAAATGTGCGGCGGCGCCGCGTCCGGCGCGCCGGAATCCGTCGCTCAAGGAGAAGAATGATGAAGCAATGGGGAAGACGGCTTTTTGTCGGCGCTCTCTTATCGACGATGTTTTTGCTGCCGGGGAACGACGCCGAGGCCGGTATTTTTGGGAATATCATCCACGCCATGATAGTCGCGGGCGAGGAGGAGGAAAAATCCGAGATCATAGACGGTCTGGTCATCGTCCATACGGGAAAGAAGCGCGCCGTCCTCGATACGGCGGGGAACGTTGTCGTGCCGCCGATTTACGATAAGATTCGCTTTGACAGCGCGGGCTTTATCCATGTGACGGATAAAAAACAATGCGGCGTTCTGCGCGCGGACGGTACGGTCGCGGTTCCGGTCGCGTACGAGCGGGTCGGCGACGCGAAGGAAGGGCGCTTTATCGTCTACGATAAGAAGAACGATCGCTACGGCGCCTACGACGCGGACGGGCATATCGTCGTTCCCATTGAGCAGCGCGAACTGTACTCCTATTGCGAAGGCCTTGCGAGCGTGTGTCGGTCGGATAAAACGTGGACGTTTGTTGATCTCGACGGACGTTTTCTGCCCGGGCATTATCGGGCGACGGGGCATTTTTCGGAGGGGCTGGCGGCGGTAAAGGACGATACGAACCGCTACGGCTATATCAATCGGGAGGGAACGACGGTCATTCCCTGCGTCTATGCGGAGGCGCGTCCGTTCTCGGACGGCACGGCCGTCGTTCGGGACGATACGAGACGTTACGGTTATATCGATAAGACGGGCGCACAGGTCGTTCCCTGCGCGTATGCGGATGCGAGAGATTTTTCCGGCGGCTACGCGGCTGTGCTGAAGAACCACGGCGCCATTGTGCGTCCCGATTGGGGATTCGTCGACCGGACGGGCGCGGAGGTTATCAAGCCGCATTTTTACTATGTGGATCACGATTTTACGGAGGACGGACGGGCGATTGTGAGCGACGATCGCTTCGCGTACTTTATCGATGCGACGGGAACGATTCTGTGGCCGTCGACCTATGACCGCATGGAACCTTATAAGGACGGGCTGGCCGCGGTATATAACCGCGTCGGAACCTATAGCTTCAACGCGATTTCGACCATGTTGGTCGGCAGCAAGTGGGATAAGATCTACGACGATAAAATCTATACGAGCATCGGCAACGATGTCTTAAAGCGAGGCTATGTCGATGCCGCGGGAAAAGAAATCATTTCGACGAAGAACGACTATGTGAGTCCTTTTGATAAGAACGGCCTTTCCTATGTCATGACAAAGGGAAAGTGGGGCGTCATGGACAGGACGGGGGCCTATGTGATCGAACCGCGGTATGAAAGAATCTATCCGCTGACCGAAGGGCTTTTCGCGGTGCGCCTCAACGATCGATGGGGCTTTATCGACCGCGCGGGTGCCGCTATTATTCCGCCGGCATACGATCAGGTCGTGAGCTTCGGCGAGGGTGCGGCGAGTGTATGCAAGGATGGAACGTGGCATGTGATCGACAAAGACGGCAAAGATATTTTGACACTGCCCGACGGCGTGACGGATCTCGGCCCCTTTGCCGCGGGACTGATGCCGGTGCGGGTCGGAAAACTGTGGGGCTATATGGATCATGCCGGCGCGTTTGTCGTCGCGCCCGCGTACGACGCCGCGGATATTTTCCGAACGAAAGAGAGAGAGCTGCTTCCGGCGGATGAGGATGAATAAAAGAAAAACGGACGCGGGGAAGGGAGGGCGGTCATGCGCGAAAAAATTACCCTCGGCATCGAGACAAGCTGCGACGAGACCTCGGCGGCGGTGCTGCGCGGGACGCGGGAGCTGCTCTCCTGCGTGACTGCGACGCAGATACCGATTCATCGGAAATACGGCGGCGTTGTGCCGGAGATTGCCTCGCGCAACCACATCCTGAGCATCCTACCCGTCGTGGATCGAGCGGTCAAAGAGGCGGGCATAGAACTTTCGGATATCAATCAAGTCGCCGTCACCTATGGTCCCGGGCTCGTCGGCGCGCTTCTCGTCGGCGTATCAGCGGCGAAATCGCTTGCATTTTCCCTCGGTGTGCCGCTCATCGGGGTCAATCATCTTGAGGGGCATATCTTTGCAAATTTCCTTGAGACGAAGGATCTCACGCCGCCCTTTATGGCGCTCGTCGTCTCGGGCGGGCATACGGCGCTCGTCGACGTTGCGGATTACGATACCTTCCGTCAGCTGGGAAAGACGCGTGACGATGCGGCGGGCGAGGCGTTTGACAAGGTCGCGCGCGTGATGGGGCTGCCGTATCCCGGGGGGCCTGAGATCGATAAACTCGCTCGGGAAGGAAATGCCGCCGCGATCGATTTTCCGCGCGCCCTCGCACAGGAGGGGAACTATGAGTTCAGCTTCAGCGGACTGAAATCCGCCGTCCTGAACTATATCAACAGCGAGAAAATGAAAGGGCATGAGCTGCATCGGGCGGATATCGCCGCGTCGTTCCAGTCCGCCGTCGTAGAGGTGCTCGTGCACAAGGCGTTTGAGGCGATCCGGGAGGCGGGGCGCGATACGCTCGTCCTCGCGGGCGGCGTCGCGGCGAACGCGGCGCTCGAGAACCGTCTGCGTGAGACCGCGGCGGAGCGCGGTATTCGCTACCTCTATCCCTCCCCGCGTCTCTGTACGGACAACGCCGCGATGATCGCCTGCCGCGGCGCCTATCAAGCGGCGGCGGGGCATTACGATAACCTATATTTGAATGCCGTGCCGGGACTGGATTTTGGGGTATAATAAAAATGAATCATGTCGATGTGCAATATATGTTGCGCATTGACTTTTTTCTTTTATATATAGAATTATTTTATACTTGAATGAGGGATCTCTATATTGTGCGAATGAAAAAGATTCGCTATAATGAGATTTATAGTATATCGTGCACTATGCGGGAATGGAGCGCATATGTACCGTTTGGTTTGGGGGAGTTCTTCCTAGAAAGTTTTGGGACGGCTCTTATCATATTTTTATTATACAGAGGGGGATTTTTATGAGTCAACAGGGCGGAGGGGCGCAGGAGGCCATGCAGAAATTTGGCCGCTTCCTGTCCGGAATGGTGATGCCGAATATCGGCGCATTTATCGCGTGGGGCTTCCTCACCGCATTATTTATTCCAACCGGGTGGATGCCGAACGAGACGCTCGCACAGGTCGGCGGCCCCATGAGCAAATGGCTGATACCGCTGCTCATCGGATTCACGGGCGGATTCGCCGTCAACGGACACCGCGGCGGCGTGATGGGGGCGATTGCGACCTCGGGCGTGATCGCAGGTTCCGACATCCCGATGTTCCTCGGGGCGATGATCATGGGTCCTTTGGGCGGCGCAGTCATCAAGAAATTTGACAATGCCGTCCGCGACAGCATCCCGGGCGGCTTTGAGATGCTCGTCAATAACTTCTCACTCGGCATCCTCGGCGGCATTCTCGCGATCCTCGCGTTTGAGGTCGTGGGGCCGATCGTCGGTGCAGCGAACGATGTCCTGCGCTCCGGCGTTGAGGGCATCGTTGCGGCGGGGCTGCTGCCGCTGGCGTCCATCATCATCGAGCCGGCAAAGGTACTCTTCCTCAATAATGCGCTGAACCACGGTGTCCTAAGCCCGCTTGGCATTCAGCAGGCGCAGGAGTTCGGCAAGTCCATATTCTTCCTGCTCGAGGCAAATCCGGGACCGGGTTTAGGGATTCTGCTTGCTTACTGGCTCTTCGGTAAGGGCATGGCAAAGTCGTCGGCGCCGGGTGCGATGATCATTCACTTCCTCGGCGGTATTCACGAAATCTATTTCCCATACATACTCATGAAGCCGATCCTCATCATCGCGGCGATCGCGGGCGGAATGTCCGGTGTCTTTACACTTGTGATGCTGAACGGTGGGCTTATTGCGCCCTCGTCACCCGGCTCGATCTTTGCGATCATTGCCATGACACCGAACAGCGCGGCGCTGTTTGCAAATATGTCTGCAGTTGCCGTTGCGACGGCGGTATCGTGCGCGGTGGCTTCCGTCTTTATCAAGATGTCCAAGGATGTGGACGACGACTCTCTTGAGAATGCGCGTGAGAGCATGACGGATATGAAGAACCGCGGTAAAGATCTTCCGGCTGAGAAGAAAGTCTCGGGCAAGGATCTGAAGGTCATCGTCTACGCCTGCGACGCGGGGATGGGCTCCTCGGCGCTTGGTGCAGCGGCGCTGCGCAAGAAGCTCAAGAAGGACGGCTACACCGATATTTCGGTGACAAACTGTGCGATCGGTGCGATTCCACAGGAGGCGCAGCTCGTTATCTCGCATGAAAAACTCGCCGAGCGCGCACTTGCGGATTCGCCGCAGGCGGAGCACATCTGGGTACGCGACTTCACGCAGAACAACGTCTACGACATCGTCACCGAGCGGCTGAAGGCCGCTGCGGTCGATACCTCCGCGCCGACGAGCGAAGCCGACGCGTCCGCAGAGCCGAAAATCGGTGCGGGCGTCCTGCTGAAAGAGAACGTCAAGGTCGGTCTCCCCTCGGTCAGCCGAGAAGAGGCGGTCACCGCGGCGGGCAAACTGCTTGTGGCGGGCGGCTACGTTGACGAGGGGTATGTGCAGGGGATGCTCAACCGCGAGAAGGAGCTTTCGACCTTCATCGGCAAGGGGATTGCAATCCCGCACGGGGAGAACGCCGTCAAGGATACCATTAAAAAGACGGGCATCGTCGTCCTCCAGTACCCCGAAGGGGTGAAGTTCGGCGATGAGACCGCGCATCTCGTCATCGGCATCGCAGGCATGGGCAACGATCATCTCGCGATCCTCGCGAACATCGCGACCATGGTCGGCGACTACAGCGACGAGCAGCTTGCGGCGCTCTTTACGACCAAGAGCGCGGATGAACTCTATGCCGTTTTCATGCAGGAGGACTGAGAATGAAACAGGCAATTCATTTCGGCGGCGGCAATATCGGCCGTGGGTTCATCGGCGAACTCCTCGTCCGCTCGGGCTACGAGGTTACGTTCGTCGATGTGGCGGAGGCACTCGTCGATGAGATCAATGCGCGCCGTGCTTACGACATTGAGATTGTCGGCGATACGCCGAAAAAAATCCATGTCGAGCATGTGCGGGCGATCAACAGCAATACGAACCTTG
The DNA here is from genome assembly GCF_000287655.1 of Selenomonas sp. FOBRC9. NCBI lineage: Bacteria > Bacillati > Bacillota > Negativicutes > Selenomonadales > Selenomonadaceae > Selenomonas > Selenomonas sp. FOBRC9. The sequence continues at coordinate 59,870 of NZ_ALJR01000027.1, read as the reverse complement.
AGGAGCTGCTCGATGCGTTTGTCACGGCAGATATCGTGACGACGGCGATCGGCCCGAACATCCTCAAATTCATCGCGCCGAATATCGCCAAGGGACTTGTACGCCGACTTGCAAAGAACGATGCGCCGCTCAATATCATCGCGTGTGAGAATATGGTCGGCGGGTCGACCGTGCTCAAAAACTTTGTATATGAACATCTCCCGGAAGATGTGAAGGAGAAGGCAAATCACTGCATCGGTTTTCCAGATGCGGCGGTTGACCGCATTGTGCCGATCCAGCACAACGAGGATCCGCTCCTCGTCAAGGTCGAGCCGTTTGCCGAGTGGGATGTCGACCGCAAGGGGGCGGTCGGCACGCCGCCTGCCATCGAGGGGCTGATGTGGGTGGACAACCTCACCGCTTACATCGAGCGCAAGCTCTTCTCGGTCAACACGGGGCACGCTTCCATCGCCTACATGGCGTATCTGAAGGGCATCGAGGACATCGCCGCCGCGATGCGCGACGAGGAGATCGTCTCCTTTGTTCGACGCGTGTGGGGGGAGACGAGCGAACTGCTTATCGAGAAATACGGCTTTGACCGTGAAAAACACGCCGCATATATCAGAACGGCAGAGGAACGGTTCAAAAATCCGCATCTCTCCGATGCCGTGACGCGCGTCGCCCGCGGCCCGAAGCGCAAGCTCGGCGCAGCGGATCGCCTCGTCTCTCCCGCGGTGCAGCTCATGGGACTGGGGAAGAAACCCGAAGCACTCGCGACGGTGATTGCCGCCGCGCTTCACTTCGACTACGCGGACGATCCCGAAGCGGTCGAGGTGCAGAACTATGTGAAAGAACACGGCTTTGACGCCGCGCTCACGCATTTCACAGAGATTCCTGCGGACACGGAGCTGTTTAAGCTCATCGTTGAGAAAAATGCGGAGTTGAATCGTTAGCACCGATTTATACTCCATCCACAACATAATAAAAGACGACCGAAGAATATTCTCCTGCGGTCGTCTTTTATTATGGACAAAGCAATCCAATGTAGTATTTTATACAGCAGATGGCTTATATATCATCAGGCTTCGGGGAAAGCTACGACAAGAAGCATCTTGAAGCCGCTGTCCTTTGATGCGTAGACGGAGTGCGGATGCCGTGCGGGCATAACGATACTTTCTCCCTCTTTAATGTTGTAGACGGTGTCGTCGATTGTAATGACGCCCTCGCCCTCAAGAGCTGTGACGAGTGCGTCACCCTTCGATTCGTGTGTGCTGACGCCTTCGCCCTTGGCAAAAGCGAAGAGTGTGATTCCGAGCCCTTTATTCTGAACAAGTGTCTTGCTGATAACCTGTCCGTCCGCGTAGGCGACCTGTTCCTTGAGCAAGAGCGTCTGTGTATGCGCAATGTTGTTTAGAATTGCCATGATTGTTCCTCCTCTGTAAATCGTCTTGTAAATTGTGACTTTAGCATACACCGCATGGGAACGTATGACTGTGATTCAAACCACAATTCCGAGAAAATTACTCGGAATTACGGATGTGCAAATCTTTTTTCTTATTGTCAAACGGCGTACATTGCCCTATAATACGGATAGATTATTTTTATAACTCAGACATATTACTTGGAGAAGGAGGTCGACGATATGGCTTTGGATCGCGACGGCGTCATCAAGCAGGTGGAGAAACTCAGCGAAGCGCCCTCTGTCTATGAGGGGCTGAAGGAAAAGGCGCAAGCCTTTCTAAGGGCTGTGGATACGCCGGGGGAGAAGCCCGCGTATGCAGCTTTGATTGATGAAATCAAGAGCGACGTTCTCACGATCGATCAGCTCATCGGATTCACGGATTCCCCGGAGGGAATTGCCGCGTTCGGCGAGAAAAAAGTGAGCGGGCTGACGATTGCGGCAAAAAAGGCAAAGTCGCAAGGCGAGACGACTTGTATTTGTCCCGCGTGTCAGGCGGGGAAAGTCATTCTCGAGAATAGGACGGCAATTGCCTCATAAAGAAAAACGACGTTAGGGAAAGGAGCTGCTGCACGAATGATTCGTGTAACAGCTTTTTTATGTGAGAAGAGGAATGCATGACGGTAGCTGATGTCTATATCAATATCCCTGTGAAAAGCATCGCCCGTGCGTTCACCTATCTCCTTCCGCCGGAGCTTTCGCAGGTCGGCGCTGGTTGGCGCGTATTCGTACCGTTCGGCAAGGTGCGTGTGGAGGGCTTCGTCGTTGCGGTGCGTCCTTACGACGCGGCGCGGGACGCTGCGCACCGGCTGCGTGCCGTGCTCGCGGCGGTGGATGAGGAGGCGTGGTTTTCACCCGCTCTTCTTGCGGCAGCGAGGGAACTGGCGGATTTTTATCTCTGCTCTCTAGCGGAGATGATGCGGCTTTTCATGCCCGGGAAGAGCGGACTGCGGATTTTTCCCGTCTACGAGGCGGAGGCGGCGAACGAAGGGCATCCGGTGCTTGCCGACTCCTGTGCGCGCACCGTCTATGACTTCCTCCTGCGGAAGGGCGGGCGGCGCATCGCGGAGCTCCGCCGTGCACTGCCGGATGTTCCGGCGGAGGAAACGGTAGAAAAACTCCTCCGCTATCGGATTATAAGCAAGGAATACCATGCGGATCGCCGAGATCGGGCGCGCTATGAAAAATACTATAGTGCCGCCGAAGCACTCACAGAAGAACATTTCGCTGCGCTTACGCGCAAACCGGCACAGGCGCGCGCGCTGCGCCTCTTTGCGGATACGACAGAGCCTTCGGCGGCGGTACTGAAGGAGGCGGGCGTTACACGCGCGACTATCAAACACCTACTCGCGGCAAATCTCATCGTGGAGCATCGGCGGCGTAAGGCACGCGACAGCTACGGTACGCAGGCGGAGACTGCGCAGAGAGAGGTGCCGCTGACGGCGGCGCAGGCGCATGCGGCAGATGCCCTGCGGGAGGGCGTCGCAGCAGGCGTTTACCGCGGCTATCTGCTGCACGGAGTTACAGGCAGCGGTAAGACGCGCGTCTACATTGAAACGGCGCGTGCCGTACGAGCACGCGGGCGGCAGGTCGTCGTCCTCGTGCCGGAGATCGCGCTCACAGGGCAGCTCATCACGGCATTTCAAGAGATATTCGCCGGCGACATCGTTGTCATGCACAGCCGACTGTCACTCGCGGAGCGCAACGATGCGATCTTTCGTGTGCGGTGCGGCGAGGCGGGCATCATCATCGGTGCGCGATCGGCGCTCTTCGTACCTGCCGATAATATCGGCTGCATTATTCTCGACGAGGAGCAGGATATGTCGTATAAGCAGGACGAGTCGCCGCGCTATCATGCGCGCATGGTCGCGGAGATCCTTGCACGGCGCTTTGGAGCAATCCTTCTGCTCGGCAGTGCGACGCCCGCACTTGAGACTTATGCCCGCGCACACACGGGCGAGCTGATGCTGCTCACGATACCGGAGCGTATCGGAAGTCAACCGCTGCCGCGCGTGCGTACCGTCGATATGCGCGAGGAACTGCAGCGCGGGCGGCGCACGATCATTTCGGAGGCGCTGCGCGCCCTCCTCACAGAGACCCTCGCGCGCGGCGAGCAGGCGATCATCATGCTCAACCGCCGCGGCTATTCGACCTTTGTTATGTGCCGCGCGTGTGGAAAGGTCATCACCTGTAAGGACTGCGGACTGCCGCTCGTCTACCATCGGAACGGCGTCTTGCTTTGCCATCACTGTGACGAACGTGCCGCCGTTCCGGAGACATGCCCTTCCTGTGGCAGCCGTTATATCAAATACTTTGGCTCAGGTACGGAAAAACTCGAGGAGGAACTTCAGCAGCTCCTGCCGACGGCGCGTGTCCTGCGCATGGATCGCGATACGACGGGGCGAAAGTTTGCACACGATGAAATCCTGGCGCAGTTCCGCAACAGGGAATATGACATTCTGCTCGGCACGCAGATGGTGGCGAAGGGTCATGATCTGCCCGGCGTTCAATCTGTCGGCATCATCAGCGCAGATGCAAGTCTCAATTTACCGGATTTCCGTGCGTCGGAACGGTGTTTCATGCTCATTACGCAGACGGCGGGGCGTGCAGGGCGTCACGGCACGCAGGGCGAAGTCGTTGTGCAGACGTACAACCCGGAGCACTATGCGGTACAGTGTGCCATGCGGCAGGATTATATCTCTTTTTATGAGAAGGAGATTGAACTGCGGCGCGAACTCTTTTATCCTCCGTTCAGCCGCATCGTGAAGCTGCTTTTTCATGCCGTACGGCGCGAGGAGGCGTGGGGGATGGCGGAGTCGTTTGTCGCCGCCTATAGAAACTATTTTTGTGATGCACAGGGGCGTGCCGTTATAGGACCGTCGCCTGCGCTCATCGAAAAAGAACGGAATGAGTATCGGTTTGTCGTATTGATAAAGACGGACGAAATCGCGCCTGTACGGGAATTTTTATATGAACAAGGTATTCATTTGAAGAATAATATCGCGATTGATATTGACCCGACCGTAATTTTTTGAAAAAACCATTGTAAATAATTATAAATCATGGTAATCTTGAAACAGATAGGACAATGGGGGAAGCCGAATGGTGACGATTTTCGGATATGCGAAGATCAATTTGACGCTCGACATCTTGGGACTCCGGGATGACGGCTATCATGAGATTGCGACAGTCATGCAGTCATTGGCACTCAAGGATACACTGACATTGCGGCGCAGAGAGGAGGGCATCGGTCTTAGTGTAGATGTGCCGGGACTGGAGTCGGACGAGCGCAACCTAGCGTATCGTGCCGCAGCGCTTCTCATAGAGGCGTGCGGTGTGCGCGGCGGCGTGGACATCGATATTGTAAAGCGTATTCCCGTGGCGGCAGGGCTCGCCGGCGGGAGTGCAGATGCGGCTGCCACATTGCGCGGGATGAACGCATTGTATGATCTCGGACTTACGGATGAGGAACTTTGCGGTTTTGGCGCACGGATCGGATCGGATATCCCCTTTTCCATCATGGGCGGCACTGTGTTTGCCACAGGGCGGGGAGAGGTGATGCGGCGGCTCGCGGATTTTCCGGAAACGACAGTTTTGCTCGCAAAACCTCCGGTTGCGGTTTCGACGCCATGGGCGTACCGTTCCTATGACGCACATCCGCCGGAACAGCATCCTGATAATGCAGCTTTTTTAGAGGCGCTTGCACGCGGCGATGCGGCATCCTGCGCCAAACTTGCCGTCAACGTGCTCGAGCCGGTGACGGAAGCAGCACATCCCGTGATCGCGGCGTACCGTGCGCGGATGCGCCGAGGAGGCGCCGTCTGCGCGATGATGTCGGGCAGCGGACCCACAGTGTTCGGGCTCTTTGCCGATGCGGATGCCGCTGTGCGTACCTTTGAGACGTTCCGCGCTGAGACGGACGCCGAGGTACATTTGACACGGACGGCAGGACGCCGGAACGAAATAGTATGAGCAATCTGCATTGAAGGGATCTTTATGAACGGAAAACTATCACCTGTTGTCGTCAACAGCTACCAGCCGCTGCGCGATATTGTCTGCGAGGTGCTGCGGGATGCCATTCGCAGCGGAGTCTTGAAACCCGGCGAATGGCTGAAGGAAAATGCTCTCGCCGACGAGCTTTTGGTCAGCCGCACCCCCGTGCGCGAGGCGATTCGCAAGCTTGAGCAGGAGGGGTATGTCGTCACTGTTCCGCGGCGCGGTGCCTATGTAGCAAGCGTATCTATCCGCGACATCAACGAGATTTTTGAGATTCGCGCGGCGCTTGAGGCGTTGGCGTGCGAGCTTGCAGCAGAGCGCATCACCGAGGAGGAGCAGGAGCGTCTGGAGCGTCTGCTGGTCGCTATCGGACGCGCCATCGAAGAGCATGACATGGATCGGATCGTACAGACGGATATCGAGTTTCACGAACTCCTCTATCAAGCTGCGCGCAATCAGCGTCTCCTGCTCATCATCGGCAATCTGCGCGAACAGCTCACGCGGTTTCGTACGATTTCCATGTCGTACCCCGGACGCCTCAAGGCGACGCTTGAAGAGCATCGTGCCATTGTGGATGCCATCGGTTCCGGAGATGCCCGGCTTGCCCGTAAAGTTGGGGCAAAGCATATGGAGCATTCGGAACAGACGCTGCTCTATGCAATCGAAGAGCAGGAAAAAAAGACAGGTACATCGCTGATTAAGCGCAAAAGCAAGAAAAGCAAAGGGGATCCCGAATAGGTATCCTTCAAGATTGGAGGCATATATGTTGGACTTTATTACGGTCATACTGGCGGCGGGCAAGGGCACGCGCATGAAGTCAAAGCTGCCGAAGGTACTGCATCGTGCGGCGGGAAAATCCATGCTTCAGCATGTCATTGATGCGGCATATGCAGCCGGTGCGCGGCGCAATATTGTCATCACAGGATTTGGCGGCGAGACCGTGCGAAAGGCCATTGGCGACAGCGTTGAGTATGTGGAGCAGCAGCAGCAGCTCGGGACGGGACACGCCGTTTTGCAGGCGAAGGATCTCCTGGCGGGCGAACATGGAACGATCATGGTGCTCTGTGGTGACACACCGCTGCTCACAGCGGAGCTGCTTGCACGCTTCCATGAAGAACACGTGCAGGCGGGGGCAAAGGCAACGGTGCTTACGGCAATCATGCCGAATGCCAAGGGATACGGGCGCATCGTCCGCCGCGAAAACGGCGAGGTACTGAAAATCGTCGAGCACAAGGACGCTGCGCCCGAAGAGCTTGAGATCCACGAGGTCAACGCAGGCATTTACTGCTTTGATGCCGACGCACTCTTTTCCGCGCTTGCCAAGGTGACGAACAACAACGCGCAGGGCGAATACTATCTGCCGGATGTGCTCAGCATCCTCCGTGATGCGGGAGAAAAGATCTGGGCGGTCGTTGCCGATAACTACGAGTGCACGCTCGGGATCAATTCTCGCAGTCAGCTTGCCGTGGCGGAGCGGATTCTGCGCAAGCGCAAGGTTGAGGAGTTGATGGCGGACGGGGTGACGATCATTGATCCCAAGACAACCTTTGTCGATGCGGATGTACGGGTCGGCATGGATACAATTATTTATCCCTTCACGCTTCTTGAGGGGGATACAGTGATCGGTGAGGACTGCTGCATCGGACCGCATGTACGCTTCCAAAACGTCGTTGTAGGGGACGGCGTGAAGGCGCATTATACTTATGCGCATGATGCCGAGATCGACAGCCGGGCGGATCTTGGGCAATTCACTCATATTCGCCCCGATACGCATATCGGCGAGAATGTCAAGATCGGGAACTTTGTCGAGGTTAAAAACTCTGAAATCGGTGCAGGGGCGAAACTTCCACATCTCTCCTACATCGGTGACTGCGACATGGGGACAGACGTTAATATGGGATGCGGGACGATCACGGTCAACTATGACGGTAAGTCGAAATTCCGCACGGTGATCGGCGACCGCGCCTTCGTCGGCTGCAATTCCAACCTTGTCGCGCCCGTGACGCTTGGAAACGACGCCTATGTTGCAGCCGGCTCCACCATCACGCGAGACGTGCCTGCAGGGACGCTTGCCGTGGCGCGTGCACGTCAGAAAGAGATCGAGGGCTGGAAAGACAAGAGAAAGTAAGAGCTCCGATCAGTTTCGTGATTCCCGTGAAAAAGCAAGATGAATACACTTCCAAAAGTATTCGGTGCGTGTTATACTGTATGCGGTGTATATAAGAGATCGCGCATGCAGATTTTAGGAGGAACAGAAAGATGAGTTTTGAAACCGACAACGTTTGCATTCTGACGGGAAATGCGAATCCAAAACTGGCGGCAGATATTGCCGAACGGATTGGCGTTCCGCTCTGTGAGGCTTTCGTCGGGCATTTCAATAATGGTGAGACACAGGTGATGATCGAAGAGAGCATCAGGGGCAAGGATATTTTCATTATCCAGTCCACGAGCTTTCCGGTCAACGACAACCTGATGGAACTCCTCATCTTGACCGACGCATGCAAACGTGCGTCCGCACACAGCATCACGGCGGTCGTTCCGTATTACGCATATGCACGTCAAGATCGAAAGACACGCGGACGCGAACCCATCTCGGCAAAGCTCGTAGCGAATCTTATGACAACAGCGGGCGTGACTCGTGTTGTAACGGTTGATCTCCATGCGGGACAGATCCAGGGATTCTTCGATATCCCGGTGGATCATTTGGCGGCGGCGCCCGTCCTTGCGGGTTATTTCCGCGAGCAGAACTATGAAGACCTCATCGTTGTCTCGCCGGATCTCGGCGGCGTGACGCGTGCACGTATTATGGCGGACTTCCTCCATGCGCCGATTGCCATCATCGAGAAGCGGCGCCCCGAGCCGGGACGCGCGGAGGTCATGAATCTCATCGGTGCGGTGGAGGGAAAGACGGCACTCCTCATCGACGATATCGTGGACACAGCAGGGTCTCTCTGCGAGGGGGCAAAGGCGCTCAAGGAGCGCGGAGCAAAGCGCGTGCTTGCCGCCTGTTCCCATGCGATTCTCAGCGATCCCGCGGTCGAACGCATCGAAGCGTCTCCGCTGGAAAAACTCGTTATTACGGACTCCATTCCGGTACCGCCGGAGAAGCAGTCCGAAAAACTCGTCACGCTTTCCCTCGCACAGTCGCTTGCAGACGTTATCGTGCGCGTTCAAAGTCATCGATCGGTGAGCCTGCTGTTTAATCATCATTGACCGAGCAAGTTCCCCGTGGAGAGAAAAAGAGGTGTCGTCTCAGGGGACGCCTCTTTTTTCATCTAGGTTTTTGTAGGAGAAAACGATGCATGTGCTCATCATAGGAGCGGGACCCGCGGGCGTCTCGGCGGCACTCTACGCACGGCGCGGCGGCGCCGACGTCACGGTGATTGCAAAGGAGATCGGGGCGCTCAAGGCGGCGGAGACGATCGAGAATTATTACGGGATCGAGGAGCCCGTCTCGGGCAGCGAACTCGCACGGCGCGGCATTGTAGGCGCACGGCGGCTCGGCATCACATTTGTGACTGACGAAGTGCTGGGGATCACGGGAGACGGTACGTCATTCGCCGTCGAGGGGAAAAACGAACTCTACACGGGCGATGCCGTTGTCCTCGCAACGGGCGCGACGCGCAAGACGCTCTCTATTCCAGGCATCCGCGAGTTTACAGGGCGAGGCGTCAGTTCCTGCGCTGTCTGCGACGCATTCTTCTATCGTGGAAAGACGACCTCTGTTATTGGTGCGGGGGAATACGCGCTGCACGAGGTACAAGTCCTTTTGCCTCACGCGGCGAAGGTGCAGCTCCTCACAAACGGGGGAGAGCCGCCCTCCGGTGTTCCGCCGGAGGTTGCGGTCTATACGGAGCGCATTGCCCGCATTGAGGGAGATCGGCGTGTTGCGCGCGTTGTATTTGCGGACGGGACGACGGCGAATACTGCGGGCGTATTCCTTGCGATCGGTACAGCGGGGACGGCGGAGCTTGCGCGTAAGCTCGGCGTGCTCGTGGAAGACGGCAAAATTGTCGTCAATGCGCAGATGGAGACGAACGTCCCCGGGGTGTATGCGGCAGGCGACTGTACGGGCGGGTTGCTGCAGATTGTCAAAGCCGCTTACGAGGGAGCGCAGGCGGGACTTTCTACCGTACGCTGTATGCACAAGAAGAAATAAGCCGGGATTTGTAGAAATGTGGAAAAAGGGGAGGATGGATATGTCGGCGCGAGTAAGGGATGGCTGCCAATTTAGAGAATACATCCATGCGTTTCCTCTGTGGAATACGCTGACAGAAGAGGAGAAGGAACTCCTTGCCGCACATACGCAGTACGTTCACTATCCAAAAGGAGCGATGGTACATCGCGGCGGATTGGCACGGGTGGCGACCATGCACATTATGTCCGGCAGTCTGCGTGTCTATCTCCTTTCAGAGGAGGGGCGTGAACTCACCCTGTATTTTGTTCGAAAAGGTGATATTACGATTGTCTCCGGTACTTGTGTACTTGAAACCCTGACCGGAGACGTCTATATCGATGCCAACGAGGATACGGAAGTGTTTGTGTCTGATACGGCAGTGGTGCGCCGTATTTTTGAGGTGAATACCGTCGCCCATCTCAGAGCCTATGAGACGGCAGTGAAACGACTTTCGGAGACCCTGTGGAAATTTCAGCAGATGCTCTTTACCTCGGCGGATCGACGTCTCGCCAAATTCCTGATCGAAGAATCCGAACGTACGGAGCGTGATGAGGTAAACTTTACCCATGAACAGACGGCGCACTATCTGGGCACTGCGCGTGAGGTCGTCAGCCGTCTCATTCGGGAATACGGGCATGAGGGACTGGTTCAGGCGTCGCGCGGGCGGATTCGGATTCTCGACCGAGCTGCGCTCCAAAAGCGTGCGGGCGCTTAAAAATTCCCGTCATTGATTTTGCGGAGGTCTCTATGCTGCATTATGTTCCGGCGGTCATCGCATTGCTCCTGCTTATCATTCTGTTTCGTTACCTGCCGGGGCGCGTTTTTTTCATTTTTGCCTTCTTAACCGCAATTATGGGCGGCGTACTGCTTCACACCCAGATGGAAAAGCGTGAGGAGCCGCCGCTCACACAGGAGCGTCTCGCCGCGATGAACCGCGATCAGGAGCTCTTCGTTCCGTGGTGGAACGATTATCAGAAGGGGATCGGGGAACTGGACCGCTGCTGGACGCGCTACCATCAGATCCTTGCTGATGCAAAGAATGGGGAGAGCGACATCAGGGCGACCTATGCGCGTCTCTCCGAGCTTGAACGCGATATGCAGGATCTGCGCGCGCGTATGGACAAGAATGTGCCGCCCGTGACACTTTCGGACGAGATCTATAATCCTGTCGCGAGCATCGTTGTCAAGACGGACGCGTATGTGGCAGCGGAGCAGAAAGCGGTCACGCTGACACGCGCTGCAGCCGATCCTGCGGCGATGCAGGAGAAAAAGCCTGCGGAGCAGGCACGACTGCTCGAACTCGTTATGCTGCGCGAATCACCTGTCGCACTCTTTATTGAGGATGAGATCGGTGCCGTGCGCAAGTATCTCGCGCCTGTTTCTGCCGTGCATCGTGATGAGCGTGTGAAACCGGATGAAACCACGAAAAAGACAAACGATTAGAAAAAAATCTCGACAAGTTATCTTTTTTACGTTATAATACGGCTTGTGCCATACGGCAGCGCGCTCGTAGTCCAGTGGATAGGACGTTAGCCTCCGGAGCTGAAAGCGTGGGTTCGACTCCCGCCGAGCGCACCACTTTTGAATTATTGCCCTGCAAATTTGACGCAGGGCTTTTTTTGTCTGAAAAAGGATTTTAACAGAATGCGAAGAATATTACAGCAAGGGATTTTTTGTTTTTCGCTAGGAGATGAATGAATGACGCGGAGAGAGGTGCAGGGAGCGACGCTGCGGCCAATGCTCATGCGGACGCTGTATTTGAAAAAGAATACCTTTCGGCAGTTTTTCTACGAGAGTTCGCTCCGCTTCGGTGCGCAGATCGGACGTGATATTGCTGCGCTTAAAGACGAGACGGCATCTATTGTCAATAAGAAGTATATGTTTTCATTCGGAACGGACAGGAGCGGCGCGCAAAGCTTCCTCAAATGGATTGCGGATGAGTTCAACGCAGAGGACGTGTCCCATGAGCAGGAAGAGCGCCTGCGCCGGCTTGTGGCGGAGTATCCGAAGATCCGTGCATACATCCGTGTCGATGCAGATCAGCTCGTTTTTGATCATGAACGATTTGCCGAGGATGTAGTCGCCGGACGCTTCAAAGAGACGATCTTCGGACTGACCTTTGATATTCAAAGTATTATTGAGACGGCGATCAACACCGGATCCGTGGCGCTTGATTTTTCCATTGAGCCATTCAAGAAAGAACTCCTGCTGTGCGACCATGTGCGGGCGAACATCCAGCCCTATCCGGAACGCCTTCTCACCGATATGAGTCTTGGACATTGGGAGCTGTATGAGGAACTGACGGACGACGGACGTGAGGACAGCGTATGTCTGCGCCTGCCGCCGACGGATTTCCTCGTGGCGCGTCCGCCGCAGCTCGACGTGATCATGAACGGAACGTGCGCCATTGACTTCGGCACACGCAGTACGGTTGTCGTCTGCCGCGACCGCGATGCGCGTCTCCTGCGCATCGGCAAGGGAGATTATTCCCATGAGCCGACCATTCAAGACTATGAAAATCCGACGGCAATCGAGTTGATTGATATCGAGAAGTTCAAGATGCTCTACCGTGCGCGCGAAGGGCGTCCCTATACGGAGTGGGCGCAGGTTACTGCGTCGCATCAGGCGGCGGATGCGATCTTCGAGCGTCAGTCTACAGAGGGGATCTCGGTCTACTACTCCGTATTCAGCGAGTTGAAACGCTGGACGCGCGATACGGCGAACTCACCGATCCTCAAAGACCGGCACGGTTACATCCAAGAGGTAAAGCCCTATGCCGAGACACTGCCGCTCGATGCGGGCGGATTTGACCCCATTGAGATCTATGCATATTACCTTGGACTTTACATCAATAATATGCACCGCAGCATCTATCTCGACTATATTCTCTCGTTCCCGGTAGGCTATGAGAAGGACGTGCGCGAGCATATCCGCATGAGTTTTGAGCGTGGACTGAAGAAGACGCTGCCCAAAGCGCTGCTCGACGATACGGAGATGATGCGCCGCTTCCGTGTCTACGACGGGGCAAGCGAACCTGCCGCCTACGCTGTCAGCGCACTCGAGGCGTACGGGCTCGAGCCGAAGAATCCGGGCGAAGAAGTTGCCTACGGTGTTTTTGATTTCGGCGGCGGCACGACAGATTTTGACTTTGGGGTGGAGTATGTGCCGGAGAACCGGCGGCGCAAGTTCATCATCGAGCAGTTCGGCTTTGGCAGCGATATGTATCTCGGCGGCGAGAATATTCTCGAACTGCTTGCCTACGAGGTGTTCAAGGATAACCTTGCAGAGATGCGCAAGCACAAGATTACGTTTGCGCTGCCGCCCGAATGCGAGACGTTCGCAGGGGCGGAGGCGCTCGTACGCGAGACGCGAGACGCGGCATCACATCTCAACAACAAGATCCTCGCCGAGCGGCTGCGTCCGTTCTGGGAGCGCGGCGCCGGCTATGACGAATTTGCGACAGGCGACGGCTTCAAGACGACGCTCACGCTCTTTTCCTCGGAAAAGACCGGGAACGCGGGCAACCGTGCGCAGGTGCATATCGACATCGACGTGCGCAAGCTCGAGCGCACGCTTGAGGATCGGATTCGGCGCGGGGTGGAAAACTTTTTCCAAGCGATGGCAACGGCGTTCAAGGGGCGCACTGTGCGGCAGGTGCACATTTTCCTCGCAGGCAATTCCTGCAAGGCGCCGATGGTACGCAAGCTTTTCGAGGAGTACATTACGAGCCGGATGGAGAGTACCATGCGCGTACCGCAGACGGGCAAGAGCGATGCGAAAGGAAAACAGAGCGCGGATGCGGGAAAATCCGCCGTGCCGCGCAAGGACGATCCGTTCCTGCTCTATCTCCCGCTCGGTATGGAGGATGAGGAGGCCGGAAAAGGAAAGAAGCTGAACGGTGATTTCGACCGCATGCGCACGGGCAAGACCGGCGTTGCGTTCGGGCTCCTGCGCTGCCGCAAAGGCGGTAAGGATATCAAGATCATCAATAAGAATGTGGACGCGCACGACGAGCTTCTGTTTCCGTATTTCCTCGGGAGCCTCAGCGAGCGCGGCTGCTTCCGCGTGGATATCGACGCACGTGTCGACTACGGTACATGGTCGTACTTTACTTATGCAGATGAGGACGAGTTCGAGCTTTACTACACACAGGAACCCCGCGCGCTGCAGGGACATATGAAGGCATCCGAGGTGCGCATGGTGCGATGTATCATCGACGACGACGATGTGAGCGACGACGATGAGGTCGGTGTCTATATCCGTAAAAAATCACCGAATACCATTGAGTACACAGTCGCCTCGGAGAAAGCGCTCGGGGTAAAGAATTATAAAGGGAAAATATACACGGTCCGACTTTAATTGCTTTATGTGCCGGGAGGAGCAGCGTGATGCATCATTTGCCGTTCAAAAACTATATGGAGGACGCCGTCAATCATATGCTGAATCGGCTGGCGCCGCAATATCCGCACATTTGTATGTGCGAGCGCTGCCGTACGGATATGATGATGATCGCGCTGAACAATCTCCCGCCGCGGTATGTCTCGACGCATAAGGCGGACGTTCTGCGGCGCGTTGAGAGCATGGAGATGTCGTACGATGTGGAGGTGCTGACGGAGACCGTGCGCGCGATGCAGATCGTACACGGACAGCCGCATCATAACCGCAACGAGGAAGGGATCTGACCTTATCATAGGAATAGGAACACCCGCTGATAAAAATTTGTCAAGCGGGTGTTTTTTTGGTAGAATAAGAACGACTGCAAAGAAAATCTGTGCGTCGGCGTCCAAGCGGGTGCGGACGCATTTCTTTTGCGGGCTGTTTGTTACCGGGAGAGGATGCTGCTATGTTCGCGAGGATTCGCCGCGATATTCGCGTTATCTTTGAGCGCGACCCTGCCGCGCAGAGTACGCTTGAGGTCGTACTCTGCTATTCGGGGCTGCACGCGATCTGGGCACATCGCCTTGCGCACGCGCTCTATCTGCGCGGCTGGGTGCTCGTACCGCGTTTGATTTCAAATGTCGCTCGCTTTTTGACGGGGATCGAGATTCATCCCGGTGCGACGATCGGCGAGGGTCTTTTCATCGACCACGGCACAGGCATCGTCATCGGCGAGACGGCGGAGATCGGCAGGAACGTCACGCTCTATCAGGGCGTAACGCTAGGCGGCACGGGCAAAGAAAAGGGAAAGCGCCACCCGACGATCGGCAACAATGTCGTCGTCGCCTCAGGCGCTAAGGTGCTGGGCTCGTTTACCGTCGGAGACCATGCGAAGATCGGTGCGGGTTCGGTCGTACTCAGACCCGTGCCCGCCCATGCGACGGTCGTCGGCATCCCGGGACGCATCGTCATGATGAAGGGGCACCGTGTCCGTACGGAGGAAGAGCTCCTTCGCGCACGTGCGCTGTCGGCGGAAGAAGGGGAGAGTGTCGAGGAGATCGCCGCAGAGCTGGACGTCGACCTCGACCACGATATCCTACCCGATCCGATCGCAGAGGGCATCGAGCTGATGCGGCAGGAAATCGAGATCCTCAAAGAACGCCTACATGCCCTTGAGGAAAGATCATAGAGGAGTCCTATCATGCTTACTGTGTATAATACAATGACGCGAAAGAAAGAGGAATTTCATCCGCTGAAGGAGGGCGAAGTCAGCATCTACTGCTGCGGTGTGACGCCGTACAATGATCCGCACATCGGCAATGCGCGCCCCTTTGTCACGTGGGACGTCATTCGCCGCTATCTCGCGCGCAAGGGCTATCGCGTGCGCTACATTCAAAACTTCACCGATGTGGACGATAAGATCATCAATGCTGCGAATCGCGAGGGCGTGACGTGGAAGGAGATCTCGGATCGCTATATCGCAGCGTATTTCACGGCGATGGATGCACTGAACGTGCATCGTGCCGACGTGTTCCCGCGCGTTTCAGAGACGATGGAGGACATCATTCGCATGGTTGGGACTCTGATCGCACGCGGCTATGCCTACGCGACGAGCGAGGGCGACGTTTACTACAGCGTGGAGAAATTCGCGCATTACGGAAGACTGAGCGGGCGCAGCCTCGACGATATGGAGGCGGGCGCGCGGGTCGAGATCAACGAGACGAAGCGTCACCCGATGGACTTTGCCCTGTGGAAAGCGGCAAAGCCGGGCGAACCCGCATGGGACAGCCCGTGGGGGAAGGGACGCCCCGGATGGCACATCGAATGCTCCGCGATGTCGGTGAAGTACCTCGGCGAGGCATTTGACTTTCACGGGGGCGGCAGCGACCTCATCTTCCCGCATCATGAGAACGAGATCGCGCAGGCGGAGCCGTGCATCGACGGACATGAGAAATTTGCACGCTATTGGCTGCACAATGGGTTCATTACGATTGACAACGAAAAGATGTCGAAGTCAAAGAACAACTTCTTTACAGTGAAGGACATCCTCAAGGAGTTCCCGGGAGAAGTGATTCGCTTCTTCATCCTCCAGACACATTACCGCAGCCCGCTTGATTTCAGCGACGAGCGCCTGCGCGAGGCACAGGCGGCGCTCGCGCGCCTTGCCCATACGAAAGAGGTGGTCGACGAGCTCTCGGGACGCGAGGGAACGGCGGATACAGCCGCCGCGCTTGCGGCGCAGGCAAAAGATTTCCTCGAGGCATTCGACGCGGCGATGGACGACGACTTTAACACGGCACTCGCCCTCAGTCAGATGTTCGGGTTGTCCAAGGAAATTAACCGATACCGACAGGAGCTCGAGCACGGCACGGCGTTCGATGCGGCACATTTCGCGGAGGCGGCGGACGCCTACCGTACGATGGCGGAGATCATCGGCATCTTTGAGCAGGAGCCGGCTGCGGCAACCGACGGTCTTGCGGACGGTCTCATGGAGATCATCATCGCTCTCAGGCAAGACGCGCGTGTACAGAAGAACTGGGCGCTTGCCGACCGCATCCGCGACGAACTCAAAGAGCGTGGCGTTGTTCTCGAGGACACCCCGACCGGTGTGCGCTGGAAGAGAGCATGACCGCAGTATGAAATTTGAACGCTTTCAAGAGCTTGTGCATATGATGTTCGCGCCGGATGCTGAGGGGAATATCATCACACGCTACGAGACGGTTGATGCGCGGGAGGTGCATCCGCTCGTGCTCGCCTACGTGGGGGACGCGTATTTTCATCTCTATGTGCGGATGCGGCTGCTTGCCTACGAGCAGGCAAAGGTGCAGATCCTCGATACGTTTAGCGCGCAGATCGTCTCGGCAGTCTGGCAGGCGAAGGCATACCGCGGCATCGAGTCGATGCTCTCGGAGGAGGAGCGGACAATTTACCGCCGGGCGCGCAATACGAAGAGCCATGCGCCGCGCAGCGCGACGGTTGCAGAGTACCACACGAGCACCGGTTTTGAGGCGCTGCTCGGATCGTTCTATATGCGCGGAGAGACGGCACGGCTCGAAGAGATCGCGGAAGCAGCGTTTCAAATCATCGCTAAAGAGATGATGGAACAGATAAGGAACAATCACAATGGAAATTAAACTCATTTCAAAGACGCCAAACTACCTCAGAACCTGCTGGACAGCAGCGCGCACCTGCTACAGTGCGGACTCCCCTATCGAGCTCATCGTACAGGAAAAGACGGACGAAGAGATGCTGCGCCTCATCGACCGCATTATGAAGAGCAAGCACCTGAGCGTCATCGAGCACTGCGCCATGACATTTGCAGTGAAGAACGTCTCGCGCACACTCCTCGCGCAGTACAGCCGCCACCGCATCGGGGTGTCGCTGAGCGTGCAGAGCCAACGCTATGTTTCCGAGCAGTCCGAGAAGCAGCCGGGCGGTCTCTTTGGTCATGTCGTTCCACATACCGTGATGGAAAACGGGGAAGCGCATACACGTTATATGGAGTGCATGAAGGCGATCCAATCGGCGTATGACGATCTGCTCTCGCTCGGCGTTGCTAAACAGGATGCGCGGTTTGTTCTGCCGGGCGGCGCGTGCACGAATTTCGTTACGACGCTCAATCTGCGCTCCTTCATGGACGTCTATGAAAAACGTGTCACGACGCCGGGGGCGCAGTGGGAGATCAAAGAAATGATGCTCCGTATGCGCGATCTCATCGTCGCAGAGGAACCATGGCTCGAAACATATATCCCGCGTGCATAAGCGCCGTGCGGCTGAGAATACATATAGGAACGCTGAGAGGAGCGCGGGCATGAAACAGGAAAACCGGCACATTGAGGAGCATTCGGTCGATCCTCCTGCGGGAATCCTCGCGGGGCGTCATGCGATCACCGAGGCGATCAAGGCGGGGCGCGGAATCAACCGCATTCTCATCGCGGACGGACTGCATGGCAGCGGCGTGCGGGAGCTGCGCGATCTTGCCCGCGCGCATGACATTACGGTCGACATCGTGCCGCGCGCAAAGCTTGATGCGGCGGCGCAGGGGGCACGGCACGGTGGGATGCTTGCCTACGCCGCACCCGTCTCCTATGTGCCGGTCGAAGAGATCATCTCTGCGGTACGGGCGCGTGGAGAAGAGCCGTTGCTGCTGCTCCTCGACGGCATCGAAGATCCGCACAACCTCGGCGCCTTGCTGCGGACGGCGGACGCGGCGGGGGTACATGGTATTCTCCTCCCGCGCCGGCACAGTGTCCCGCTCACCGAGACGGTGGCACGCGTCTCCGCAGGTGCGCTCGAATACGTCCCCGTCGCGCACATCGGCAACGTCGCGCAGACCATGCGCGCACTGAAGGAAGAGGGCTTTTGGATCGCGGGGGCGGATATGGCGGGAAGCGATACCTATGACAAGGCGAACCTGACGGGTGCGCTCGTTCTCGTCATCGGCAGCGAGGGACGCGGTATGAGCCGCCTCACGCGCGAGCTCTGCGACTTTACCGTGCGCCTGCCCATGCGCGGGAAGATCAACTCGCTTAATGCGTCCGTCGCAGGGGCGATCCTCATGTACGAGGCGATGCGCCAGCGCACAGCGAAAGACGCGGTGCCGCATGGCTAGGATAAGGGAATGCGAATACTATATCGTCGACGGCTACAATGTCATCAACGCGTGGCCGGAGCTGATCCGGCTGCGCGGCAACCTCGACGAGGCGCGCGACGTGCTCGTTCGCATTCTCGCCGAATACGGTGCATTTGAAAACTACGAAATGACGATTGTCTTTGATGCACTCTTTACTGAAGATGAAGAGCGCGTCATCGAGCTCGGACGACGCCTGCGCGTGATTTACACCGGCGCGGGCGAGACGGCGGACAGCTGCATCGAGCGCCTCGCCTATCGTGCGGTACGCGATGGGCGTGAAGTTCACGTCGTCACCTCCGACGGCGCCGAGCAGAGCGTTATCCTCGGCGCGGGCGCTTACCGCATCCCCTCGCCCGAACTGCGCCGCGCCGTCAAAAAAGCAAAGAAACTGATGAAGGCGGAATACATCGGCACGCATACGCAGCCCGCAGGACGCATCGAGGTGCATGAGCGGCTGGACACCGATACCGTCGCGCGTCTCGAGGAACTGCGCAGAAAGAAATAAACCCGCAGGGAAAGCCGTCACGCTAGAGATAGAAAATACATATGAAAAGATGAGTTGCAGCCTTTTCCATCCGAATCTGCCGTATATTGCGCGTATATTATGAGGAAAACGCATGGAACTCAAAATCCTGACGACATTTAAGACCATTATCCGCACGGGCAGTTTTTCAAAGGCAGCTCGGCGGCTCAACTATACCCCGTCCACGATCACCTTTCACGTTGCGCAGCTCGAGGAGACGGCAGGCGTGCGGATCTTTGAAAAGAGCGGTCGGCGCATGGCTTTAACACAGGCGGGCGAAGCCCTCGTTCCGTATGTGGACGACGTGCTCGAAGCCGCACGCAAGATCCAAAATTTCCAATATGACATCTCGGACTACCGCGGCGCGCTCACCATCGGAGCGCCCGAATCCATGCTCTGTTTTCGCCTGCCCGCGCTCCTCAAGCGTCTGCACCGGCAGGCGCCCCATGTGGATCTGCGCCTGCGCTCGCTGACAAGCCGCGATGTCGTGACGGCGCTGCATGAGGACACCGTGGATATCGGCTTTGTTTACAGTGTGCATGAGAAAGACAGGGAGCAGCTTGATTTTCGGGCATTTGAGAGCAGCCCCGCGCATTTTTACGCATCGCCGTCGGTTGCAATGCGCTGCCCCGATATGAAGACGAGCAGACAAACCGTCGCTGATATCACGCGCGTCGCGACGCCGATGCCGGGGGAGATTCGCGCTCTGCTGGATGACTATTTGAGTAAAAAAGAGATTACATTTGACAATACCATCGAGCTGCGCAGTACGCAGACCATCATCAACCTCATTGAAAATGACATGGGTGTCGCGCTTCTGCCGGATTTCGCCGTGCAGGATCGCGTAACGCGCAAGGCGCTTGCTGTCGTGCCGTCGGAAAAGATTCACGTCCGCTCCTTTTGCGGCACACGAAAAAATAAATGGCACAGCCCCGCGATGACACTCTTTTTCGACGTTTTGTCGGAGTATAAGGACACGGCGGACAGTTGCTAGCGGTTGACCGGAGGTCTCGGCGCAGCGATGCGCCGGGGCGCCTTTCTTTATTGAGGAGAGATGCGTATGGAACAGATAGCTGCCGAGGAAATCACGTCGTTTAATACGAGTATGGATCTTCTGTGCCGGCGCCGCGATCTCGTTCTCGTCGTCCCGGGAGCGCTGATCTGTCTGCGCAGCCTCTATCAAAGAGCCGCGCTGCGCGGCGTGCTTTCGCAGCTGCGTTATGTTATCCTGCGCGAGGAGGACTATGTCGTCGGTACGATGGAGGAAAAGCTGCGGGATGTGGTGCGCGCGGCGGGAAATCTCCCCGGTGTGCGTGTGATCGTCATCTATCTCTCCTGCCTCGATATCCTCGTGCGGCTTGACTTCGCGGATATAGAGGCGTGCCTTTCGGCGGAGACGGGATGCGTCGTGCGCTGTTTTTTCCGCGGACCTCTTGCCAAGGCGGACGCCATGCCGCATGAGACGGCGGAGGATATACTGCGCAGCCTGCCGCCGGAGGAGACGTGCATCGAGGCGGATATATCTCTGCCGCCGCCCATGAGCGATATTGCGGGCGCAGCGGATTTCCTGCGCGCAGCGGATACGGCGAATGTGCTTGTCACACCGTCGGGCTGCCGCAGCCCCATCGCGCGTATGGATATGATGCGGGAACGGCGGGACGTCTATGCCGCGCTTCCCGCGGCGGAGGACTATATCTTCGGCATGGAAGAGACGATACGCACGCAGGTGGAAGAACTTGCGGCGGGCGCCGCATTCCAAAAGCTGAACCTTCTCGGCTCACCCGTGCCTGCATTCATGGGGATGCAGGAGGAATTTATCTTAGAAAATTTGTCGTCCTGCGGCTGCAAGGGGAAGTTTTTCCCGACGAGCGGCTTTCAGGATGCCGTCACGGGGATTGCGGCGGCGTCTCTGTCCTTGGTATGGGAGGCTGCGGCAGATTGGGGGACGACATCATCCTGTGTGTATGTGCTCGGTTGGAGCGAGATGCTTGTCGGTGCGTGCGCACAGTTTGCAGCGGCGGAAGATTTTTTTGCAAAGCGCGGATATAGGATGCATATAGCGGGGCGAGATGTTCTTTCGGAACGCCCCGCGCTTGCTTGGTGCGTATCAGCTGCGGGACTGCCTGCGGCAGATTGGCTGCATGACACTTACGATATTCCTGTGCTGCAAACGCTGCCGCTCGGTGCGCAGGGCAAAGCGGCATGGGAGCGGACGGCGGCAAAGATGCTCGGCAGGACGTACCGGGCGAATGCGGCGCAGGAGACCGCAGGGAGTAAATCATATGGGCGGAACAGCGAACGTATTCTCCTCATCGGCGATCCGATTGCCTCGCGTGCCATCGTGTGCGTCCTGCGCGCTTACGGGTATTGTGACATTCGGTGCGCGGCGTACGCGTGGACGGATGAGACGGCGGAACTCTATCGCCGTGCGGCAGGGCGTGAGGAAATATTGTGCTTTCAAACCCGTGAAGAATTAGAGCCGCTGTGGAATGCGGCTGATATCGTGGTCGCCGATCCTGCATTCTGTATCGTGTACGGCGAGAAACGCCTGTTGCCGCTACCGACCGGGTACCTCTCCGGCAGAGATGCTGTGTGCGCGGACGGGGGCGTCTTGGGTGCGGCGTTCCGGAGGGCGCTCGCCGCATTTCTTGGCATACAGGGAGGGGGGGATACTTCAAAAAAACTGAAATAATGATTTTAATCTTTTCGATTGTTCTAATCAAGTGATTATGATAAAGTCTGAAACAATTCTAGTTGACGACATCAAAGGGGGATTACAACATGACAAAGAAAAAAATTGCATCTCTTCTTACGCTATGGCTTGCGGGCAGCGGAATCGCAAGTGCGGCACAGCCTGAGATACAGAGCGATAGGATGCAGGCGGAAGTCGATACCTATGAACTGCCCGCAGTTACGGTGACGGGGACGCGTGCACTTGCCGATACGGACGGACGGCTCGTTTTGCCGGGCGGATTTCAGGCGGAGCAGACGAATTTTGGTCTGATGGGTGATCGGGACGTGATGCAGGTGCCGTATACGGCGCAGAGCCTCACAACGAAGAATTTCGATACGTTTTCTGCGCCGTCGGGCGACGTGAATCAGGTTCTCGCGAATGTGCCGTCGCTGCGCGTGGGCACCTCGCTCATCAAGACGGACTTCTCCGCGCGCGGGATGCTTGCGAACGGTTCGGCGATGTATCTCAACAATGTGCCGGGCTTCTTCATCATGGCAGCTGGTCCGGTGACGAATACGATTGGACGTGCCGATGTTATGGTCGGGCCTGCGGCAACGCTTTCCGGCTCGGTGCAGTCCTACAATGGCCCCGACGGCGGACAGCCGGTCTCCGTCTACCTCTATACGAAGCGCCCGGAGAAGGGCGACTTCACGCGCTACCGGCAGACGATGGGCGGCTACGGCCACTACGGCAGCTATATCGATGTGAACCGCAGCGGTCTCGGTGACGGTACGTTCGGCGTGCGTGTCTACGGCGAGCACAGCGAGGGGAACTTCTCCGTCAGCGGTGCGGGACGGAGAAAGAGCAACCTCTTTGTCGATGTGAGCCGCGAGACACCGAAGAGCACGACGAATCTCTTCGGCGGATACTACAAGGACCGCCTGCGCGGAACGGAGCGGCGCTTCCAGATTCAGCGCACGGCGCGGCAGGTGCCGAATGCGCCCGATGCGAGCCGCAGCTACGATGATCCGAATCTCATGTACAGCGGCTGGGACGGTTATCAGATCACGCTCAACCACGAGCAGCGGATCAATCCCCATACGAAGTGGTTCCTGAACGCGGGTACGAACGATATGACGAACCGCCGCTTCATCTATTGGTCGCAGGTGACGATTGATGGAGACGGCAACCTGCGCGACAACCGCGTCTGGTCGCAGTATTTCTATCTCAAGAGCCGCTACGGGCAGGTCGGTGTGAACCACAAGTTCAAGACAGGGGCGGCGGAGCATGACGTGACGCTCGCCGTGGACCGTTCGTGGCGCGTGCAGTACAACAATACGCGGAGAGATGCTCCAAATGCTCATGTGACAGGCAATATCTACTCCGGCATCATCTACAATCCCTCGATCTACAGCTACGACATCTCCGGCAGCCTCGGCCAGAAGTTCCAGTATCAGGAGATGGATACGAGCATCAACCTGATGGACAATGTAAAGATCGGGAAGTGGAATCTGCTCGCGGCCGTCACGCGCCGCCACGGGAACTACCGCGGCGCAGCTGCAGGCAGCGAGACGAAGGATACGCAGTATGCGCCCACGTTCGGCGTGACCTATGCGCCGACGGATCGCCTCTCGGTCTACGGCGCGTATGCAAAAGCCACGACGCGCGGGCAGGTGGTCGGCAGCGGCTATGTCAACGAGGGGGCGATTCTCCCCGCAGTAAAGGTCACGCAGAAGGAAGTCGGCGTAAAGTACAAGTTCGGCAGCATGTATGCCGCGCTCGCCTATTTCGACGTGAACCAGCCGAACTATGTCGATGTCGCGAATCCTGCCGTTCCGGGGACGAAGTTCCTCCGCCTCAACGGCGAGAACCGCTACCGCGGCGTCGATCTCAGCGTCACGGGCGCAGCCGCGCCGAAGTGGAACGTATTCGGCGGGATTCAGTACCTCCATGCGCGCCAGCAGCGGACGCAGGGCGGCGTAAACGACGGCCTGCCGACGGACAGCTCGGCGCCGTGGAGCGCCGTTGCGGGGGTTGAGTATATGCCGAATGCGGACTGGACCATCACGGGGCGTCTGAACTACGTCTCGCGCGGCACGATCATCGGCACCGGCCGCCGCGAACTCTCCGTACCGTCATCGGCAGTATTTGATCTCTTTGCGAACTATCGGACGAAGATCGGAACGACGCCCGTGTCTCTGCAGGCCTCCATCTACAACGTATTCGACCGCAGTTACTGGATTTTGCAGCCGGGACAGGGCAGCAAGCTGCTCCTCTCCATGCCGCGGACGTTCATGCTCTCCGCGACGTTTGATCTCTGACGGCACTGCGGATAGACATGCAGGAGGGGCCGCTCCGGGACTTTTACAAGCCTTTGGGGTGTACCCCGTATTGTATTTATGCTATAATTTCAGATGGAAGTTTTGGGAATAGGAGGATGATCATGAAACATCGTTTGTCATTTGGTTTTCTTGCGGCGCTGATGCTCTTCTGCATCGTGCTCGCAGGATGCGGACAGGAGCAGGCGGCGCCTGTAAAGGAGCGCGTTGTAACCGATCCCACGGGCAGAGAGGTAAAGATGCCCGAGGAGGTAAAGAGCATCGCCGTCGTACCGATCCCGTGGGCGTCCGTGGTCTATGCTGTGGACGGTTCGGCCGCCCGCATCGCGGGGATGCATCCGTCGGCGAAGGCGGCCTACGAGATATCCATGCTGAAAAAACTCGCGCCGGAGATGGAGAACATTTCGAGCGATTTCGTGGGGAACGATTTCTCCATCCATATGGAGGAACTCGGCAAACTGAATCCGAGCGTCATCGCCGTCTGGCACTGGCAGGATGATGAGATCAAACAGCTCGAGAAGCTGAACGTCCCGACGATCGCGCTCATGTACGGGTCGATGGAAGCGCTGCAAAACGGCATCCGCGTCATTGGTCAGGTGCTCGGCAAGGAGGAGCGTGCAGAATCTCTCATCGCGTTTCAACGGGATACGATGGGATATTTTGACGGGAAAAAGGCGGCGCTTGAAGGACTGGAAAAACCAAAGGTGCTTTATTTCCACGATCCGTCGGATCTCAAGGTGTACGGCGGCGGGGCGCTCAACACAATGATGATCGAGACGGCGGGCGGCGTGAACGTGGCAAAGGATCTCTCGGGGGAGTCCACGCCGGTCACGATGGAGCAGATCGCCGCATGGGACCCAGATTTCGTCATCCTCAGCAATTTCTCGCCGATTCAGCCGGACGATCTCTACGGGGACCGTCTCGCGGGGCAGAACTGGAAGAACATCAAGGCGGTGCGCGAGGGGCGTGTCTACAAGGCGCCGATCGGTATCTACCGCTGGGATGCACCGTGTATCGAGACGCCGCTGATGATCAAGTGGCTCGCGCAAAAACTGCATCCGGACGTCTTTAACGACTATGTGCTTGCCGACGATATGCGCAGCTTCTATGAGAAATTCTTCGGTTATCAGCTGACCGACGAAGATTTGAAGTTCATTTTCCATGAGTGAGGCCGGGTTATGCAAAAGAGTAACCGATTGCTGTGGCTGAGCCTGACCGGCGGTCTGATCGCCGTGTTTTTCCTCTCCCTGGCGGCGGGGCGTTACCCGCTGTGGCCGGACGAGGTCGCTGAGATTCTGATGAATGCCCTCGGCGGTGCGCCCGCAGACGATATGGCATCGACCGTTGTACTGGAACTGCGCCTGCCGCGTACTCTGCTCGCGATGCTGGTCGGCGCGGGGCTGTCGCTCTCGGGTGCGGTATATCAGGGGATCTTCCGCAATCCGCTCGTCAGTCCCGATGTGCTCGGCGTCAGCAGCGGCGCGGGTTTCGGTGCGGTGCTCGGCATCCTGCTCTGGGGAACGGGCGGCGGCACGTCCCTGCTCGCCTTTATCTGCGGTGCGGCTAGTGTGTGGCTCGCGTACTATTTCTCCAAGAGTCGCGGATCGGTGTCGATGATGTCACTCGTCCTTTCGGGCATCATCATCTCGTCCATCTTCTCCGCGCTCATTTCACTGGTCAAATATGCCGCCGATCCCTATGACAAACTGCCAGCCATCACCTATTGGCTGATGGGGAGCTTTTCCAAGGCGGACTTTGACAAGCTCGAAATCATCGGGCTCCCGATGATCGCGGCGGGGGCGCTCCTTCTCGCAATGCGCTGGCGGATCAACATTCTCTCGCTCGGTGAGGAGGAGGCGCGTTCGCTCGGAATCGATCCCGCGCGGCTGCGCAATATCGCCATCGTTGCGGCGACCGTTATCACGGCGCTCTCCGTGACCAGCTGCGGCATCGTCGGCTGGGTCGGACTCGTCATTCCGCATATGTGCCGCCGGATGGTCGGCGTCGATCATCAGCGGCTGCTGCCGGCAACCTGCTTCGTGGGCGCGATCTTTCTTGCACTCGTCGACATCTGTGCGCGCAGCCTGCTCGCAGCGGAGCTGCCGATCGGCATCCTCACCGCACTGCTCGGCGCACCCTTCTTTGCCGTACTCCTCAAGCGTACGCGGGAAAAAATGGGGGATTGGTCATGATCGAGGTGAAGGACGCCGCATTTTCTTACGACGGCAAAACAGAACTCTTTTCCGGGCTGAACTTCTCTCTCGCCGCAGGCGAGATACTGACGATTCTCGGACGCAACGGCATCGGCAAGACCACATTCCTCCGCTGTCTGCTCGGCATCCTGCCGTGGACGCGCGGCGGCTGTTTGGTGGCCGGGGAACCTCCCGTACCCGACGCCGTCAGCGATAAGATCGGGTATGTGCCGCAGAGTCATGCCCCCGCGTTTCCCTATACCGTCTTTGAGATGGTCATGATGGGGCGGGCGCGGCGCATCGGCCTCTTTCGAACGCCGAGCGATGAGGATCGCCGCCGTGTGGCGGAGCTGCTCGAACTCGTCGGCGTTGCGCCGCTCGCGGATCGACGCGCGACGGAACTCAGCGGCGGCCAGCTGCAGATGGTCTACATCGGGCGCGCGCTTGCGACCGAACCGAAGATCATGATCCTCGACGAGCCGGAAGCGCATCTCGACTTCCACAATCAGCTCATCGTCCTGCGCCTGCTCAAAAAACTGGCAAGCGAGCGGAACATGACGATTGTTATGAATACGCACTCCCCCGAGAATGCGCTGAAAATATCAGATAAAAGCCTCATGATGCGCCGCGGCGCATATGTATTCGGCGAGACGCAGACCATCCTCACGGAGGAAAATCTGCGCCGCTTTTTTGACATCGACTGCCGTGTGCTTGAGGCGCAGGTCGACGGTGAGACGCAGCGCGGGCTGCTGACATTACTGTAGTAGAAAAGTGGAGCTGCTGCGTTCGTGCAGCGGCTCCACTTTTATCTCGTGATCGTCATCTCCGGTGCGGTATGCATTCGGATCTCGAAGGTGCGCGGCCACGGGAAGTATGCCGCGGCATGTGAGCGGCGTACTTGGAACGTCGTGCTGCCAACACGGAACGGGGCACGGAATGCGGCGGTTGATTCGTAAGCGGCGATGCGGCGCGTGAGATCACGGGCGAGCAGATCGTTCGCCCAGCGCGCATTTTTCTCTAGGTCGAGATCGGCGGTGTTCGTAAAACCTGCAGTATGCAGTGTCCCATTGATGCGGTCGATGCCCTCCTTGAGATAAAATTCGTCCTCCGCGATGCGCCCTGTGAGGAAGGTGACGTTGGCATAGGTTGCCGCTTCACGTTCTTCCTGCATCTGTGCCTGTGCGAGCGCGCAGTGATAGAGTACTGCCTCCGAGAGCGCCGTACCGATGGCATTGCTCGCCGTGTTCCAGCCCGCATAGGCGCTGAGAGCGTTTACGGGGACATTATGCTCAACGAGAATGGGGAGCAGTGTCTCCTCAGCGCTGAACCTGCGGGAGAGGTCGACAAGCGCGATATGCTTTCCTGCTGCAAGCTGCCCTTTGATGTATGCGGCGGCGGGAGCTCGCGTGCCGAGCGTATCCGCGCTGCGGTCGCCCGCGGAGATGAAGAGCGTGATGTCCGCAGCGCCTGAGTCGTCCGCCGCGCATCCGAGCAGGGCGATCTTTTCGCGCGCCGTTTCGTCATTGGAGACTGCCATGAAGGGGAACACGGCATTCGCCATGGGCGGCGCAGCATAGCGGAGGGTGATGCGCGGCGCCTCCATACCACGCTCGCGCATCTCGTCGACGGCGAGTCGCGCGAGCATGGTGAGTGCGATTTCGTCGGCACCATGCACAATGACGGCGCGGTTGGCGGGAATATGTTTTGCAGAAAGCAGTGTGCTCAGTTCCTGCTTTTTTAGATTGCCCACGGAATACGGTTCGCCGTCATCCTGCCCAAGCACGAGCCGTGCGAGCACCCCCTCCTCCGTAAGCTCAATGAGCATGGCGGCAAGCGCCGTACTCTCTTCGAAGTGGGCGAGATATTTTTCTAATTCGTCGTTGGTAAAGTCCCCATGCAGACGCGATAATTCGTCGGCATCTACGGGAACTCCTTCGCCCATGCGCCCGAGGAGGCGCGCGTAGGAGAGGAGAGCGCGGCGCGCGCGCAGCCCGTCGATGCTGTCCTGCGCCGCGGCGCGCGGGAGGATATAAAAGGCGTGGAGGGGGACATCAGGATGTGCGCCGTGCAGAGCGCGCAGATATGAGGCAAGTCCCTCGATATCCTCCCTGGAAATATGAGCCTCACGTGCGGCGATGAGCCCCCCCGAGAGGAGTTGGTCGACGGAGAGTATGACGGCAGAGGAATCCTCTATGTGTGCGGCGAGCCATGCGCGCATATCAGCCGTGCTGCCGGGCTGTGTGTAGTAGTCCATGATTTCAGACGGAGGGAGGAGAATTTCGCGGCTGACTATTTTTCCGCCGTTCACAACGAAATCCGTACACGGGGGGCGTGAGTCGAGCGGTACGAGGAGAATAGGGCGATCGCCCTCCTGCACAGAGAGGACGGGGGGATAGAGAATGCCCTCCGGGCGGGAGTGCAGAATGTATCGGAAGAAGAGAACGGCGCAGACGAGGGCAAAAATAATTACAATCCATTCTTTACGCAAAATTTCTGCCTCCTCTCTTCATCGCCGCACAGTATAGCACAGTGCGCACAGGCTGAAAAGATGCATGTGCATCAATTTTTCATCACAGGGTAACGAGTGCGGCGCAACAGGTTGAAATAAGGATAGGAAATGTGGTAAAATAACAAGACCTATGGTAGGATACCGGGAGGGATACAATGCGGATCATTACCGGCAGCGCGCGCGGATGCCGTTTGAAAGCCCCGCCGGGAGAGGCAACGCGCCCGACTGCGGATCGCACGCGCGAGGCACTGTTCAGTATGCTGGGAAGCCGTGTCATGGATGCGCAGGTACTCGATCTCTTTGCGGGGACGGGGGCGCTCGCCCTTGAAGCACTCTCGCGCGGCGCGGCGCATGCCGTGATGATCGACCGCGCAACACATGATGTCCTCGTGGAGAATGCCAGGCGGACGAAGCTCGCGCAGCGTGTTGAGCTCCGCCGCGGCGATGTCTATGGACATGCTGCAGAGCTTGCACGTGCAGGCCGCACCTTTGATCTCATTTTTGCCGATCCTCCGTATGCGAAGGGCGATGCGCTCCGCGTGCTTAGGGCAGTGGATTCCGGCGTCCTGCTTGCCGCAGACGGACTTTTTGTTCTTGAGCAGGGGGCAGGAGAGGAATGTGCAGAGCATGTGGGTGCGCTCTCACTCATACGGGAGCGGCGTTACGGCGCGGCGCGCATCTGTTTTTATGAACGTCGGGAGGCTGCAATATGAGGCGGGCGGTATTTGCCGGAAGCTTTGATCCCGTAACAACAGGGCATATTGATATTATCGAGCGTTCAGCAGCGATGTTTGACGAGCTCATCGTCTGCATTTTTCACAATATCCAAAAGGAAGGCTGCTTCCCTGTAAACGAACGCATTCGATTTTTGCGCGAGGCGACGTCACATGTGCCAAATGTCCGCGTGGATGTTTCCTCGGGACTTCTCACAGACTACATGCAGCAGGAAAATGCGCGCGTTGTGGTGCGCGGGCTGCGCTCGGTCAAGGACTTTGAGTATGAGGAGAACCATGCGGCGATGATTCGCCACCTCATGCCGGAGAGTGATACCATCTTTTTACTGACCCGCCCGGATCTGACCTTTGTCAGTTCCTCGGGCGTTCGGGAACTTATCCGTTTCCGCGGTCCGGTGCAGGGGATTGTGCCGCCGTCAGTCGAGCGGGCAGTTTTGAAGCTATATGGAAAAAATAAGCAGTGATTCACGCGCCGCAGCGCACTGGTAAAGGAGTTTATTTATGGCAGTAACGGACACGCTCAAAAAACTGGAAGATTTGGTAGCGGATGCTTCGCACTTTCCCTTTACGGATAAGGCGCTCGTCAATGACGATGAGATCGTGCATCTGGTGGAAGAACTGCGCACGGATCTTCCAAAAGAGCTGAACAATGCGGCGCAGATCGTAGCGGAGAAGGACAGCATCCTCGGCACGGCGCAGGAAGAGGCGAAGAATATTGTCGAATCCGCGCAGGCGCGTGCAAATCAGATCCTAGAGGAGAGCGAGATCGTCATCCAGGCGAAGGAGCGGGCGCGTGCCATTGTACAGCAAACGCAGGAACAGGCGCGCGAACTGATGGAGCAGACGCAGGCAAGTGCAGCACGACTGCAGAGTGATGCAGACGCTTATGCAAATCAGGTGTTCGAGCAGCTGATCGCACACGTTGGCAGCACATTTAAGGGGGTGCAGCAGGCGGAAGCGGGGCTGAATCAGGCGATGAACGTGCTGCGTACGGCAAAAGCACAGATGAATGCGCCGCAGGGAGAACAGCAGTAATTTTAACAATCGGAGTGCGGAACTATAAAAAACGCTCCTTGACAATGCAGAAAAGCATCGCTATAATGTGAAAGGTCATGCGTCATGATGAAAATAGACGTTGCCGCACCCGCTTTTGCGCTCGGTGAAAGCCGCGCATTTGCGTTCACGGCATCCCCTGTCTCGCTCGATATGGGGGCAGACGCACCTCAGTTCCGCGGTGATATTTGCGTTGCGGGAACGGTGATGAACACGGGACGGACGTTCCGTGTGGCGGGGCACATTACGGCGTCGAAGGAGTTCGTTTGTGACCGCTGTCTCACCGAAGGCGTGCGGGACATTGCGCATGATTTTTCTGAAGACTATGCGAAGACTACGGGAGAAGCGGACGGGGAGAATGTGGTTGAGGGCGACGAGATCGTCATCGACGACCTCGTGCGTGATACCCTCCTTGTGGCTGAGCCGCTGCGTGAGCTGTGTAAGTCTGACTGCAAAGGGCTTTGTCCGGTCTGCGGACAGAACCTGAACGAGGGGGCGTGCGGCTGCAATACGTTCGTACCCGATCCTCGACTGGCGGCTTTAGAGAGTCTGCTGAAGAACGACTAAGGAGGTGTATCCAAAGTGGCAGTACCAAAGAGAAAAACATCGAAAGCACGCCGCGATCGTCGCCGTGCAAACTGGAAGCTCGAGGCGCCGAACTATGTCGCGTGCCCGCAGTGTCATGAACCGAAGCTCCCGCATCATGTGTGCCTGGAGTGCGGCTATTATGACGGAAAACCTGTGGCCGAGGCTGCTGAATGAGACCACACGAAGCTGCTGTAAGAAGCCTATGCGCTTTTTGCGGCGGCTTTTTATTTTTTGCCCGATACCTCTTGCTTTTCTTTTTAGTACCTAGTATAATGCCTTTATACTGATAGCATCAGGTGCTAAATTTATGAGAGAGGAGGGGCTGCGTTTTGACAGAAAAAAAACGACGCCGACAGGAGATACTGGTCAGTGCGGTGCACAAAGAACCTTTTTTAACGGATGAAGCGCTTGCCAAAAAACTGGCCGTCAGCGTGCAGACGGTGCGCCTGGATCGGACGGAGCTCGGGATACCGGAGCTTCGTGCACGCGTGCGTACGCTCGCCGAGCACGCACGCGAGAAGGTTCGCGCCATCCCCCACACTGAGGTTGTCGGCGACCTCCTCTCGCTCGATCTGGGGCGCTGCGGAACGTCGGCGCTCAAGGTGACGGACGACCTGCTCTTTGCAGATTTGGATGTCGCGCGCGGAACGGCGCTCTTCTCGCAGGCAAATTCACTCGCTCTTGCAATCATCGACGCCCCCGTCGCTATGACGGGTGTCGCAAATGTGAAATATAAAGTTCCGATTCGGAAGGGCGATACGGTGATTGCGCGTGCGGAGATTGTTAAAGTACGCGGAAACAAGACCTTTGTGTGGGTCAAGACGTACCGCGAAGACAAAGAAGTATTTCGTGCAAAATTTATTGTGGTATCATTGGAAAAATAACGCGGGATTCTCATAGGAGAAGGGAGTGCAGGATGCGGATAGCGGTCGATGCGATGGGCGGAGATTTTGCCCCGAAGGAAATCGTTCGGGGGGCGCTGGAGGCAGCAAAGAAATACGACTGTGAGATTCTTCTCGTCGGCGATGAGGAGAAGATCCGCACCGAGCTGCATGGAGAGAATATCGACGCGCTGCACATTTCCATCGTCCATGCCGCCGAGGTGATCGGAATGAACGAACACCCGGCGGAGGCTGTGCGTGCTAAGAAAGACGCTTCCGTCGTTGTCGCGACACGCCTGGTAAAGGACGGAACATGCGACGCTGTATTCTCGGCAGGTTCGACAGGGGCGGCGGTTGCGGCGGCACAGCTCATCCTGCGGCGGATCAAAGGTGTCGGCCGCCCCGCCATCGCGACGCCAATGCCAACGCCGGACGGCGTCACGCTCATGCTCGACTCCGGTGCGAATGTGGATTCGAAGCCCGAGCATATCGTACAGAGCGCCGTCATGGGCTCCTTTTACGCGCAGTACGTGTTCGGTGTGCGCCGGCCCCGCATCGGTCTTCTCAACATCGGTGAGGAGGCGACGAAGGGGAACGAACAGGCGAAAGAAACCTATGAACTGCTCGCCGCTGAACGGAATATTCACTTCTGCGGCAACGCCGAGGGGCGAGATGTACCGAAAGGCAGCTTTGATGTTGTCGTTTGTGATGGATTTGTTGGCAATGTTGTGCTAAAATTTGCAGAGGGGCTTGCAAAGACGATTTTGGGTCTTATCAAGGAAGAAGTGCGCAGCGGCGGCCTCATGGCAAAGCTCGGCGCACTGCTCCTCGTGCCGACCCTGCGGCGTCTCGGCAAACGCCTTGACGTCCGGGAATACGGCGGGGCGCCGCTGCTCGGCGTAGATGGCTGCTGCGTCATCGGGCATGGCTCGTCCGATGCAAAATCCGTTGCGAGCGCGATCGGTGCAACCGTAGACTATGTCAACGGAAAGGTGCTCGATCAGATACGCGAGGCTCTCGCGAAGGAGGAGCGTTCGAATGCATAAGATCAGCGCGGGCATCATCGGGACGGGGTATTATCTCCCGGAGAAGGTGCTGACAAACTTTGACCTTGAAAAGATGGTGCAGACCAATGATGCATGGATTGTTGAGCGCACAGGGATTCATGAGCGCCGCATCGCAGCGGATGATGAGCCTGTCTCGGCGCTCGCACAGCGTGCAGCAGAGATGGCGCTTGCCGATGCCGGGATTACGGGCGCAGATCTTGACCTCATCATCATGGCGACGCTCACCTCCGACCGCATCATTCCGGCGACGGCTTGTATCCTGCAGGATCGTCTCGGCGCGGTGCATGCGGCGGCGTTTGATCTCTCGGCGGCATGCTCCGGGTTTGTCTACGCATCTTCCATTGCGGCACAGTTCATTGAGAGCGGCATTTACCGCCATGTGCTTGTCATTGGCGGTGAGACACTCTCGCGCGTCATCGACTGGCAGGATCGCAATACCTGCATCCTGTTCGGTGACGGCGCAGGCGCAGCAGTCTTTGGCCCCGTGGAGGACGGCTACGGCGTGCGCGCCTTTGACCTCGGCAGTGACGGCTCGGGCGGCGACACGCTCGATATTCCGTCGAGCGGCAGCCTGTGCCCCGTGACGCCTGAGACCATCGAACAGCGTCTCACCTATGTCCACATGGACGGCAAGGCGGTTTTCCGCTTTGCGACCAAGGTCATGGGAAAAACCGTGGAAACATCCCTTGCACGGGCGGGGATGCAGCGCGAGGAACTCGATTTCCTCGTACCGCACCAAGCGAATATCCGTATTATCCAATCGGCGGCGAAGCGTCTTCATATGCCGATGGACAAAGTTATTATAAATATTCATCGTTACGGCAATATGTCTGCCGCATCCATCCCTGTCGCCCTCGCGGAGGCGGCGCACGCTAAGCGCTTCAAAAAGGGAGATCATATAGCCCTCGCAGGTTTCGGTGCGGGACTTACATGGGCATCGTGTATTATGAAGTGGGCGAAGGAGGAAAACAATTAATGTTTGAAAACAATCCGGTTTGCCGGATGCTTGGTATCAAGTATCCAATCTTCCAAGGCGGTATGGCGTGGATCGGCACAGCTGAGCTTGCCTCTGCCGTCTCAAATGCCGGAGGGCTTGGCCTCATTGGGGCGGGACACATGCCGCCTGATGCGCTGCGGAGTGAGATCCACAAGGTCAAGGATCGGACGAAGAACCCCTTTGGCGTCAACGTCATGCTCATGAGTCCCTTTGTGAAGGAAGTCATGCAGGTCGTGCTTGAGGAGCGTGTGCCCGTCATTACGACGGGGGCAGGCAACCCCGGCGAATATGTTCCGGCGCTCAAGGAGATCGGCTCGAAGGTGATCCCCGTGGTCGCCTCTGTCGCCCTTGCACGCCGCCTCGTGCGTACCGGCGTGGATGCCGTGATCGCGGAGGGAACGGAGTCCGGCGGACATATCGGCGAGATCACGACTATGGCGCTCTTGCCGCAGGTCGTGGATGCCGTGGATGTACCCGTCATCGGTGCGGGCGGCATCGCCGATTCCCGCGGTATGGCGGCGGCATTTGCGCTCGGCGCACAGGCGATTCAGATGGGCTCGCGCTTTGTGATGAGCGAAGAGTGTATTGCGCATCCGAATTACAAGAAAGCCGTCCTGAAGGCAAAGGATCGTTCGACTGTCGTCACCGGACGCTCGCTCGGGCATCCCGCGCGCGTTTTGCAGAACAAACTCTCGCGCAAATATGAGGAAATGGAAGCGGCGGGCGCCTCGCACGAGGAACTCGAGCAGCTCGGTGTAGGAAGTCTGCGCCGCGCAACCCACGATGGAGACGTGGACAACGGCTCCGTCATGATCGGCGAGATCTCGGGGATGCTCTCTGACATCAAGCCGGTCAAGCAGATCATCGAGGACATTGTCGGCGGTCTGCCGGATGCCTTTGATCGGGCGTGTGCCGTCTATCGGTGAGGAGATCACTATGGGAAAACTAGCATTTATTTTTCCGGGACAGGGCGCGCAGGTCGTCGGTATGGGAAAGGATCTGTTCGACCGCTACGATCTTGCGAAACAGCGCTTTGCCGAAGCAGATGCAGCGCTCGGCTATTCCATCAGTACACTCTGCTTTGAAGGTCCTGCGGAAAAACTTCAGCTCACGGAGCATACGCAGCCGGCGATCCTGACCGTCGAGGTCATCGCCGCAGAGCTGCTGCGCGAAGCGGGAGTGGCACCCGAAGTGGCGGGTGGACACAGCCTCGGCGAATATGGCGCGCTCGTTCTCGCGGGCGTGATGTCGTTTCAGGATGCCGTTTTGCTTGTGCATAAGCGCGGCGCCTATATGCAGGAAGCCGTTCCCGTCGGCGAGGGCGCGATGGCTGCGGTTATCGGGCTTGACGACGAGCGCATCGTCGCCGTATGTGCCGAGGCGAGCAGCGCCGGCGCAGTACAGGCGGTCAACTTTAACTGCCCGGGGCAGACGGTTATCGCGGGTACTGTGAGGGGCGTTGAACGGGCAGTGGAGCTGCTCAAGGAACAGGGGGCGAAGAAGGCGGTCATTCTTCCGGTCTCTGCACCGTTCCATTCGACACTCATGGCGCCGGCGGCGCAAAAACTTGCGGCAGAGCTGGACAAAGTAGAGATCCGCGACGCGGCATTCCCGGTCGTCTCGAACTATACGGGCAAACTCCAGCAGAGCGCAGCGGAGATCAAGAAAAATCTAATCGCGCAGGCGGATCACCCCGTGCGCTGGATTGCCTGTGTTGAGACTATGAAGGAGTTCGGCGCGGACACCTACGTTGAGTGCGGCCCCGGCAAGACTCTTGCGGGATTCAACAAGCGCATCGACAAATCGCTTGTCAGCATGAACGTCGAGAATGTCGATTCTCTGCAAAAAACACTTGACACACTAAAGAAGTAATGATTAAATGAGTTCGGTCGAAAGGAATCAAGGAGGAGGACATTCATGATTCTTGGTGGGAAAGTCGCCCTCATAACGGGCGCATCCCGCGGCATCGGGCGTGCCATTGCAATCCGCCTCGCGGCGGAGGGCGCAAAGATTGCCGTCAACTATGCGGGCAACACCGCAGCTGCCGAGGAGGTCAAAGCCGCTATTGAGCAAAGCGGCGGTACGGCGATGCTCATCCAAACGGATGTGTCGGATGCTGTCGCTGCGGCGGAGATGGTCGCACGGGTTCATGAGGAATTCGGCGGTCTTGATATCCTCGTCAACAACGCGGGAATCACACGTGACACCTTGCTCCTTCGCATGAAGGATGAGGACTTTGACACTGTGATCAATACCAACCTCAAGGGTGTATATGCCTGTACGAAGGCGGCGGCTAAGCTGATGACGAAGCAGCGCAGCGGACGTATCGTGAACCTTACCTCCGTTGTCGGCGAGATCGGCAACGTTGGTCAGACGAATTATGCGGCCGCAAAAGCGGGCGTCATCGGGTTCACGAAGGCGGCGGCGAAGGAACTCGCCCCGCGCGGCGTGACGGTCAACGCGATCGCGCCGGGATTCATCGAGACAGACATGACAGCCGTCCTCAAGGACAATATTCGTGAAAAGATCGTCGAGGGAATTCCCCTCGGTGCGCTCGGAAAACCTGAGCATGTCGCCGATGCCGTTCTCTTCCTCGTAAGTGACGCGGCATCGTATATTACTGGCCAAACGCTGAATGTAGACGGCGGCATGGTTATGTAGCATATAATCAATTCATTTGAAGGAGGTGAGATACTGCATGGCAACGTTTGACAAGGTTCGCGACATCGTCGTGGAACAGCTTGGCTCGGAGGCTGACGAAGTCACCCTTGAGTCCACCTTCATTGACGATCTTGGCGCAGACTCGCTCGACATCGTTGAGCTCATCATGGCGTTCGAAGAAGAA
Organism: Selenomonas sp. FOBRC9; assembly: GCF_000287655.1. Lineage (NCBI taxonomy): Bacteria > Bacillati > Bacillota > Negativicutes > Selenomonadales > Selenomonadaceae > Selenomonas > Selenomonas sp. FOBRC9. The sequence continues at coordinate 22,847 of NZ_ALJR01000027.1, read as the reverse complement.
TTTAACGTAGAGATCCCGGATGAGGCGGCTGAAAAGATTAAAACTGTTCAGGATGTCGTCAACTACATCGATCAGAACAAATAAGAAGCCTTTCGGGCGGACGGTATCCGCCCACAAAACGGTCTTTTAGGGAAATCCCGTGACAGCTCAGGCGCACGGGATTTTTCTCAAAAGGCATCTATGAATTCGCATAACACCGGGGCAGTACTGTCCCGCTATGATACATTTATCCCCGCCCGGCGGAACCGGACGAATATGACGGAAGGGGAGATTGAACTTCTTGCGGAGAGAACGAAGCCGCCGTGTGCGGCACGCCGCTGTGTGGCGTGTTCTCACGCGATTGGAGGGCTTATATGAGACTACCCGAGGTGAGGATTGGCAGCAAAGTTGCCACCGTCCCCATCATTCAGGGCGGTATGGCGATTCGCATCACAACGGCGCGGCTCGCCGCCGCTGTTGCAAACGAAGGCGGCATCGGACTCATCGCGGCTTCCGGTATGAAACACAAGGAACTGCGGTATGAAATCCGGCTTGCGCGCTCACTTTCCCCACATGGTATTATCGGCATCAACGAAATGGTCGCGGCAAGCGACTTTTCCGAGGCCGTTCAAATTGCGATCGAGGAGGGCATTGACCTCGTTGTTGCGGGTGCGGGATTTTCCCGCGATATGTTCCAGCTTGGCAAGGAATCCGGCACACCAATTGTGCCGATTGTATCTACGCCAAAACTGGCAAAGATTGCCGAAAAGCTCGGTGCGGCGGCAGTTGTCGTTGAAGGGAAGGAGGCAGGGGGACATCTTGGAACGGATCAATCCGTCCGCAGCATTATCTCCGATGTCCGCGCCGCGGTGAAGATTCCCGTCTTTGCGGCAGGCGGCGTCCTGACGGGACAGGATATCGCAGATCTGCATAAACAGGGCGCCGACGGCGTACAGCTCGGCTCTCGTTTTGCCGCCTGCGTGGAGTCCAACGCGGCACCGTCGCTCAAAAGATACTATTTGAAATCGAAAAAAGATGACATCGTGATTATTCACAGCCCCGTGGGGCTGCCGGGGCGCGCCGTTCGCACACCGTTTTCGGCGCGGATCATGGAGGGACCCGTACCGCCGACGGTCTGCGATCGGTGTCTTAAGCACTGCGATCATCATTTCTGCATTATCCGTGCGCTCTCGCGTGCACAGCAGGGGGATCTCGAGACAGGGCTCGTGTTTACAGGCGAATACATGCCGCGCATCGACCGGATTTTGAGTGTTCATGAGATATTTGAAGAGCTGAAACAACAGCTCGAGGCAGCGAACTAGAGTGTCCGAGGATGCTCCGGGAAAGGAGTCGATTGGTTTGAAGAAGAGAATTGTCGTTACGGGGGTTGGTCCCATTACGCCGATCGGCATTGGAAAGGACGCCTTTTGGGACGCCTTGCTTGCGGGAAAAAACGGCATTGATAAGATCACTCGTTTTGATGCGACGCGCTACGCTGCGCAGATTGCAGGCGAAGTCAAGGACTTTAGTATCGACGGTTATATCGATAAGAAAGAGGCAAAGCGCATGGATCGCTATGCCCAGTTCGCCGTTGTGTCGGCAGGCATGGCGATCGCGGATGCGGGGCTTGACCTCAACGCAGAGGATCATGACCGCGTCGGCGCCTATGTCGGTGCGGGCATCGGCGGCATCGAGACCATGCATAGTACCTATGAGCGGCTTTTCGACAAAGGTCCCGAGCGCGTCAGCCCCTTCTTCATTCCAATGATGATTGCCAATATGGCGGCAGGACAGGTTGCCATCAACTACGGTCTGCACGGGCCTGTCTCTTGTGTCGTGACGGCATGCGCGACGGGGGCGAACTGCATCGGCGATGCGTTCCGTGTGATGCAGCGCGGGGAAGCGGACATTATGATCGCGGGCGGTACGGAGGCATCGATTTCCGAGGCCGCCAGTGCGGGCTTTGCGGCGATGAAGGCGCTCTGTACCGATCATAACGACGATCCTGCACATGCATCCCGCCCGTTTGATAAAAACCGCTCGGGCTTCGTCATGGGCGAGGGTGCGGGGCTGGTCGTGCTCGAGACCCTCGAACATGCCGAGGCACGCGGCGCGCATATCTATGCGGAGCTTGTCGGCTATGGTTCAAACTCGGACGGTTACCATATTACAAGTCCGGCACCGCAGGGCGAATATCAGGCGAAATGTATGCGTCTTGCCCTCTCGGATGCAGAGATGCAGCCCGAGGATATCGACTATATTAATGCGCACGGTACCTCGACGCATATGAACGATCTCTGCGAAACCGAGGCGATTAAAACGGTGTGGGGCACAGCGGCAAAGGATGTTTCCGTATCCTCCGTTAAATCCATGACCGGACATCTGCTCGGTGCTGCGGGCAGCGTAGAGCTGATCGCAACCGTACTCGCCGTTGAAAACGACATGCTGCCGCCGACAATTAATTACGAAACGCCGGACGAGGGGCTGGATCTTGACTATGTGCCGAACGTCGCACGTGCAAAGACGGTTCGTGCCGCGATTTCGAATTCCTTTGGTTTCGGCGGACATAATGCATGTCTCGTCGTTAAAAAATTTGAGAAGTAGCGCAATGGCGGAAGGACTATCGCCCGCACGGCGTGCAGAGCTGGAACGGCTTGCCGCGCATATGGGCGTTGCGTTTTCCAATATCGCCCTGCTCGACGAGGCGCTGACCCATCCATCCTATGCAAACGAGTCGCGTGACTCTATACCGCATAATGAGCGCCTGGAGTTTTTAGGCGATGCTGTGCTGGAGCTTGCCTCCAGCACATATTTATATAAGCACTTTCCACAATGCAGCGAGGGGGAGCTGACCAAGATGCGCGCAAGCCTTGTGCAGAGCGATACGCTTGCGCGGCTTGCGCGTCGGCTGCATCTGGGGAGGCATCTGCGTCTCGGGCATGGAGAGCTGCGCGGCGGCGGTGCCGATCGGCAGAACAACCTTGAAAATGTATTCGAGGCAGTCATTGGCGCCGTTTATCTTGACCGCGGATGGGAATCTGCACGAGATTATGTATGCACGCAGCTTGTACCGGAGATTGGAAATGTGCAGCCCGCACAGGTGCGGTGCGACTATAAAACTACCTTGCAGGAGCACGTGCAGAAGGATCGGCACATGTCGGTTGCCTACGAGCTTGTCGGAGAGAGCGGGCCGGATCATGACAAACGGTTTACGACCCGTGTTTTGGTCGGCGGAGAAACACTCGGAGAGGGAACGGGTCCCAGCAAGAAAAAGGCTGAGCAGCAGGCGGCTGCACGCGCACTTTCAAAGCTCGGACAGAGTTAAAATTTCAGTTAAACTTATCGGTGTGTGGGATTTCATTCCTTGACTTTTCCAACATGCTTCGATAATATAAAGTTGCTATGGCAGGGAGTCCCGTGTGGATACCTGCCGTTTCTTCATAAAGAGTATATTTGGCGGAGAAGCAACATTGTCCGAGGGAATGGGACAAATGAGGAGGTTTTTTATTTGTTTGGCATTAAGAAAAGCGTACTTGCACTTATTTCTGTGCTCGTATGCAGCACACTCATGCCAGGGTGCGGCGGCGGGCAGCAGAGTGGTACGCGTGCGACACAGGTCAAGGCGATGAATGTCCTGCAGCAGGATACACCGCTCACGCATGTGTATGCAGGACAGATTGTCGGGACGGACGAGGTGAATATCCAGTCGCGCGTCTCCGGCAACATCGTGGAGAAATATGTGCAGGGTGGACAGTTCGTCACGGCAGGACAGCCGCTCTACCGCATTGATGACCGTCAGTACCGCAGCGCGGTGCTTCAGGCGCAGGCGACGCTCGCGCAGTCCGAGGCGACGCTTAACAACGCGCGTATGGATCTCTCTCGATACGAGCAGCTCTATGCCGATGCCGCGATCTCCGAACAGACCTTGACGACCCAGCGTGCGCAGGTGAGTGCCTACGAGGCAGCGGCAGCCGCAAACGCCGCGCTTTTGCGCCAGGCACAGGAAAACCTCGACGATACGACTGTCTATGCCCCTATGACGGGTCAGCTTTCTGTGAACGATGTGGGCGTCGGCACCTTTGTCTCGGCAGGGACGACAACGCTCGTCTCCATGGGGACATCGAACCCCATCTATGCGCAGTTTAGCCTCTCGGAGAACGAATACCTGAACTTCGTGGAGCAGGCGGCGCAGCAGAGCGGTATCGGCGGCGTCATCGTACAGCTGACCCTTTCGAACGGATCGAAATATCCGCTCACCGGACACATCGCAACGGCAGATCGCGCACTCGCCACGAACACGGGCACGCTGACGCTCAAGGCTCTCTTTGACAACCCCGACGGACTCCTTCTTCCGGGCATGTTTGCCCGTGTCAGCCTTATCGGCGATACCATTCCAAACGCACTGCTCGTCCCGGAGCGTGCAGTGCAGCAGCTCCTCGGCAAATCCTTCGTCATGGTTGTCGGTGACGGCAATAAGGCCGCCGCACGCACGGTGACACTTGGTGATAAGGTCGGCAGCTACTATGTCATCAAGGACGGTATAGATGCCTCCGATATTGTTGTTGTCGAGGGACTTACGACACTCCAGGAAGGCGGCGATCTTGCCGTAACCATGGTGACGCCGGACGAGATGGGCTTCTCCATCGACGGGGATGATTCCGACTTTAACACGCGTGCCCTCACGCCCGCGGAGTAAGGAGGAAACCCTTTGGCAAAATTTTTCATTCATCGTCCGATCTTTGCGATTGTCATCGCGTTGATGATCGTCATTGTCGGAACGATTGCAGGATTTTCTCTGCCGATCGCGCAGTACCCGCAGATCTCGCCGCCGACGGTCGCGGTCTCCGCGTCTTATACGGGGGCAAGCGCAGCCGTTGTCAACGAAACCGTTGCGCAGGTCATCGAGGAACAGGTCAACGGAACGCAGGGCATGGATTATATGGACTCCACGTCCGACGATACTGGACGCTATAGTCTCTCCGTGACCTTTGAGGTCGGCACGGACGGCGACATGGACGCCGTGAAGGTGCAGAACAACGCGGCGGGAGCAAACGCCAGTCTCCCGTCCTCCGTGCAGTCCGCAGGCGTGACCACGCGCAAATCCTCGGGGCAGATGGCGTACTTCGTCTCGCTGTACTCCGAGGATGGCAGCTATGACCGCGCGTTTATGAAGAACTATGCGACGCTCTACTTCCTCGACGCCATCAAGCGCGTCAACGGTGTCGGCGAGGTTCAGGTCTTTGGTGCGGATTACGCCATGCGCGTCTGGCTGAATCCGGATCGCCTCGCAGAGCTAGGACTCACCGTCGCGGACATCACGGCGGCGATCAACGAGCAGAACGTGCAGGCGCCCGCGGGCACGGTCGGCGGAATGCCGACGGTCAACGGTCAGGAAAAGCAGTTCACGGGCAAGGTACAGGGACGACTCACGACGCCTGAGGAATTTGGCAACGTTATCATCGCCTCGGGCAAGGACGGCTCCTTCGTTCGTCTGAAGGACGTCGCGCGAATCGAGACGGGACAGCGGCAGAACAATATTGTCGCAAAATTTAACGGCTATCCTGCCGTCGGTTTCGGCATTCAGCTCACCTCCGATGCGAACGCAATGACGACCATCGCCGAGGTGCGCAAGATTTTGGATGATGCCGAGGCGAATTTCCCGCCCGGACTCAAGATGAAGTCTATCTTTGACAGTACGGACTACATCAACGCCTCCATTAGCGAAGTTGTGCATACCTTTGTCGAGGCGTTGCTCCTCGTCGTTCTTGTCATCTTCGTGTTCCTGCAAAGCTGGCGCGCGACGGTGATCCCTCTGCTCGCGGTTCCGGTGTCTCTTATCGGAACGTTCGGCGCGTTTGTGCTGCTCGATTTCTCTATCAACACACTGACACTGTTTGCGATGGTTCTTGCGATCGGTCTCGTCGTCGATGACGCGATCGTCGTCATTGAGAACGTCGAGCATCATATGGAAAGCGGACTCTCGCCGATTGACGCCACCGAGCGCGCGATGGCGGAGGTGCAGGGACCTGTCGTCGCGATCGCGTTCGTCCTCGCGGCGGTCTTTGTCCCCGTTGCATTCCTCGGCGGCATGATGGGCGTCCTGTATAAACAGTTTGCACTCACCATCGCCATCTCGATGGCGCTTTCCGCGTTCGTTGCACTCACACTCACACCCGCGCTCTGCGCGCTCATGCTGAAGCCGAAGAAGGAAAATGCGAAAAAGGGATTCCTCGATCGCTTCTTCGATGGATTCAACAATTGGTTCAACCGTGCCCGCAAAGGCTATATCGGCATCGTCACAAACTCGATCCGCAAATCGAGGATTGCCATTGTGTTCCTGCTGATCGTCTGCGGCGTGACTGCGCTCATCTATAAGAATCTCCCGTCCACCTTTGTTCCCGAAGAAGATCAGGGCTATATGATGATTGCGATTCAGCTCCCCTCGGGAACCTCCACGAACCAAACGCAAAAAGTTGTGGACAAGATCCAGCAGGCGGCGCAGCGCGAGATTGATGGGCAGAGTGCTGTCATGTCCATCAACGGATTTGACATCCTCGCGGGCGGCGCGAACTCCAACGGCGCCGTCATCTTTGTCGGCATGAAGGATTGGTCGCAGCGTCCGGGCTTTGCACAGTCTGTCACGGCAGCGGTATATAAGATGTTCCGCGTCGGCGCGATGGAAGCGCCCGAAGCGCTCGTCATCGCCATCAATCCGCCGGCGCTTCCGGGACTCGGCAACGTTGGCGGTTGGTCGCTCGAACTTCAGGATATGACCGGTCATACAGATCTCGAACTCAACGATCTCGTGAACGGGATTCTCGCCGAGGCGAATACGCGTCCCGAGCTACAGGGCGTGCGTACGACGTTTAAGATCAACGCGCCGAGTTATCGGTACGAGATCGACCGTGAGAAGGTCAAAAATCTTGGCGTCGAGCTCACCGATGTATTCACCGCACTCCAAGTCAACTTCGGCGGCTATGAAGTCAACGACTTCAACCAATTTGGACGCACCTACAAGGTTGTTCTCCAGTCCGACGTCACCTATCGCACGGAGGCGGAGGCGGCAAAGTTCGTCTTTGTCCGCAACTCCTCAGGCGGCATGGTTCCACTCGACACGCTCCTAAAGCCCACACTCACAACGGGACCGACCCAGATCAGCAGATTTAACGGTGCGCGCTCGATCACCATTCAGGGGAGCGCGGGGCAGGGCTATAGCTCCGGTCAGGCGATGAACGCCATCACCGAGATCGTGCAGAAACACGCCCCCTCGGGCTACAACATCGAATGGTCGGGGCAGAGCCGTGAAGAGCGGAAATCTGCGGATTCCACCATGCAGGTGCTCGCGCTTGCCCTCGTATTCGTATTTCTCGCGCTCGCAGCGCTCTATGAGAGCTGGAGCGTACCGTTCGCTGTCCTGCTCACCGTACCGACCGGCATCTTTGGGGCGCTCTTCTCTGAGTACGCGCTCGCGTTCATCTTCGGTATGATCGGGATACCCGCCGCGGGCTTCCAGAACAGCGTTTATATGCAGATCGGTGTCATCATGGTCATTGGTCTTGCGGCAAAGAATGCAATCCTGATTGTTGAATTTGCAAAGGTTCGTGTGGATCGCGGCATGGATCCACTGAAAGCTGCAATTCAAGCGGCGGGGCTGCGGCTTCGCCCGATCCTTATGACGTCATTTGCGTTCATCATTGGCTGTCTGCCGCTTGCTATCGCATCCGGCGCAGGCGCTGCTGCGCGCAACGGTATGGGCGTCGCCGTCGTCGGCGGTATGCTCTTCGCAACCGCCCTCGGCATCTTCCTCATTCCGGTCTTCTATGTCGTTGTCGATCGTATCGCGCGAATGCTTGGCGGCAGAAAGAAACCAAAGATAAAGACTGCAGATGAGTACATGTAAAAACTGAATCAAACGACGATCCGTTGGAAAAAGGACGCTTGCACGGTTTGCGCAGGCGTCCTTTTCACGTATGAATCGTATGAGATCAGTGGGGGAATATCAGCTGAACCAGGAGCATATAAACGATTGTTCCTCCCGCCATGGAGATCAGCATTTGCCGCAGGCGGATGTGGAGAATCGCGGTGACGGCAATACCGATGAGCTCGGGGAGACCGTGGTCGGCGCGGAGGAATGAGGTGTCTTTGAGACAGTAGACGACGAGCATCCCGAAGACGGCGGCGGGCAGCACATTCCCGAGATAGCGCACGAGCGGCGGTGCAGGCTTATTGCCGGTGAGAAAGAGGAAGGGAAGCGCGCGCGTCAGAACACTAGCGAGAATACAGAGCGCAATCGTAATGCCTTGCTCGAAAAAGGTCATTTCGCCGCCCTCCTCTCAAGATAGGGGCGCGCGATCAGGCAGACCGTTAGGATGACCGTCATCGTGGGGATCATAAAAGCATCCCTGCCAAATACCGTAAGACAGATACCCGCCGCAGCAAGCCCCAAAACACCGGTATAATGCTGTGTGTCATTCATCCACTGCTCAATGAAAATGACCACGAACATCGCGGTCATTACAAAATTGATGCCTGTCGTATCAAACGGCAGACTGCCGCCGATGAGACCGCCGAAGACCGCGCCCGCCACCCAGTAAACGTGATTGAGCAGCGTGACGAAGAACATAAACCAGCCCGCATCGACGTCATGCGGGATCTTTGCCGTATAATTGACCGCAAAGGATTCGTCGCACATACCGAAGATGAGATAGGGCTTCTTCCATCCCGTACCGCCGTATTTTTCAAACATGGAGAGCCCGTAAAATATATGGCGCGCTTGTACCATGAGCGCGAGGAGGAACGTCTGCATCGGGGCAAAGGGACTGAGGAGGAGCGCCACGGCAATGAACTCGAGCGAGCCGCCGAAGATCAGCGCGCTCATAAAGAGGGGATACCAAAACGAAAATCCCGACGCATTCATATAGACGCCGTACGCGACGCCGACAAACCAAAATCCGGCGAAGATGGGAACGGTATAGGGGAACGCGGCACGCAGGGCAGCAAGCCGCGTACTCTTAGTGTTCACGTTTTGCTCCAATCGCATTCGTCCGTATGCGCGGCGAGCACGCCGATCGCTTGGAGCGTCGAATAGATGCAGGTCGAGCCGACGAATTTCATCCCGCGTTTTTTGAGATCCTTTGAGATCGTGTCAGAGAGGGGAGAAGTTGTCCGCAGAATACAGCTCTCGCGGATGGATTTGCCGTCCGTAAAGCCCCAAATATAGCGGTCAAAACTGCCGAACTCCGCCGCGATCGCAAGGAAGATGCGGCTGTTTACGATGCTCGCCTCGATCTTGCGGCGATTGCGGACAATGCCCGCATCCTGCAACAAGGTATTGACCTTCGCCGCATCAAACGCCGCGACTCGTTCGGGGACGAATCCCTCGTACGCGCGGCGAAAATTCTCCCGCTTGCTTAGAATTGTCGCCCATGAGAGCCCCGCTTGGAACGTCTCGAGAATCAGCAGCTCATAGAGCGCACGGTCGTCGTGGAGCGGAACGCCCCACTCCTCATCGTGATATTTTATATAGATAGGATCGTTTAACCTCACCCAAGGGCACCGCTGCTTACGCCCGACCGTCATTGTCCCGCCTCCTTCGATAAGAAAAAGCCGGTGCTTGTCGGGGCTCCGGCTCGTCGATGTTATGCTTATATTCTAGAGAAATTTGTACCTCTTGTCAACAGGGATCGTCCGGTTCCTGAGGCTCATCAAAGGCGGCGTCGCTGCGTGCGGCGGTACGGTCTGCCGCAGCGTGGAGACCTGTTAGTGCGGAAAACGGGGCAAACTGTCCGGCACGGTCTCTGAGCGACATGGGGGGATGTCGCTTTGAGACATGGTGTGGTAAACGTATGATGTCCGCATAGTCGGAAATACTGCGTATGGGTCGCTGCATCTGTATGCTCCTTTTACTGCGTTATGCTTTATGTCCGCCGATTTGGCTGTTGCGCAGCCGTGCGGTAGCGTCTTCAAGGAGATTCGCGCCGCGCAGAATGGCATTTTTTCCATAGACCTTTTTGATAGCGACAATGGCTTCCTGCAGGGCATGATTTTTCACGTGAGATTTTTTCTCCGCTTCTGTGAGTGACGCCTGTGCGGTTTCTTCTGCGGAAAATAGGTCAATCTGCTCGATTGGCGGAATCTCGTCCGTACGCATAAGATGATGTGCGGAGATACTGAGACGGCGAATGAGGAGTGCCGGATTTATGATCTCGTCGTAGAGGGCAGTGAGCGCCTCCATTATGGTATGGGTGGAAGTACCGCGCTCCACGAGCGCTCTTCCGTGTGCCGGCCAGGGAACACGGCGTCCATAGCGGTCGAGTCGGATACGCCCCCGGTATGCGGTGCTGATTTCGGGACGTGTCAAGCATTCGATGTCATAGCCGACAGTCAGTTCAAGGCGATCGGTCGTGAGGTGCTTCTCTGCGAGCTCAAGAGACAGCGCATCTGCCATTTCCCAGACAATGAGGCGTGCTTTCTCTGCATTGTACGGATTTTGAAGGACTTGTCCCATATGGGTGCTGCGCGATTTCGGACGATAGCTCTTGATGTCCTCCATGCGGACAGGTTCATGTCCCCAGGCATGGTCGATGAGAAGTTCGGCTTGAATGCCGAAGAGCCGGTAGAGCAGGTCTTCGTTAAGCGGTTCCCGCGGATTGCCGAGAGAACAGCGTGCGATGTCGCCCATGGTATAGAGACCGTGAGCTTCAAGCTTCTTGGCCGTTCCTCTGCCGATGCGCCAAAAATCAGTGAGCGGCGTATGTGCCCAAAGGCGGCGGCGGTACTCCAATGCGTCGAGTTCTGCGATGCGTACGCCGTCCGCATCGGGCGGAATATGCTTCGCTACAATATCCATGGCAATTTTGGCAAGATAGAGATTTGTGCCGATGCCCGCCGTGGCGGTGATGCCGGTTTCACGGAGCACATCACGGATGAGACGAATGGTAAACGCATGTGCCGAGATGCCCTCTGTGTCCAGATAACTCGTTGCGTCGATGAATACTTCGTCGATGGAATAGATATGAATGTCGGCAGGGGCGATGCGCCGGAGATAAATCTCATAGATGCGCATACTGTAATCCATATAGAGTGCCATGCGCGGCGGCGCAATATGGTAGGAAACGGCGAGGGACGGATGATTTGCGAGCTCTTTTGCGTCTGTACTTTCGCCCGTGAGTTCCCGGCGGGGGGCGCGGATACGCCGTCTCCGGTTGACTTGTTCGATTTGCCGGATGACTTCAAAGAGCCGCGGGCGTCCTCCGATGCCGTGTGCCTTGAGTGCGGGGGAGACGGCGAGACAGATGGTTTTGCTCGTACGGCTTTCATCCGCGACAACGAGATTGGTCGTTAGGGGATTGAGTCCGCGCTCAATACACTCGACGGAAGCGTAGAATGATTTGAGATCGATCGCGATATAGGTATGTTGCTGCACATTGGGCTCCTCCTTTTTGTATAGTATAGCACATGCGTTTGTAAAATGTAAATCATTTTGATCCGAAGTACTGAAAAAGGGAAAAAGGTCTTGTTGTCGAATATTTTTCATAGAATAAACGCCAAAGGAGCAAATCTCATGAATCTCATCGTCACGGGCGGCGCCGGATTTATCGGTGCGAATTTTATCTACTACGAGCTGCGTACACATCCGGAGGATCGCATCGTCTGCTATGATGCGCTGACCTACGCGGGGAATATCGCAACCCTCGATGAGGCGTGCAAGGCACCGAACTTTACCTTTGTGTGCGGCGATATTGCCGACCGCGCGGCGGTGTATGCGCTGTTTGAACGCGAAAAGCCGGACGTCGTGATCAATTTTGCCGCCGAGTCGCATGTGGATCGCTCCATAGAGAATCCTGAGATATTTTTGCAGACAAATATCATCGGCACGAGCATCCTGCTCGACGTGTGCCGCAAATACGGCATCGAACGCTATCATCAGGTTTCGACGGACGAGGTCTACGGTGACCTGCCGCTCGACCGTCCTGACCTCTTCTTTACCGAGGAGACACCCCTGCACACATCGAGCCCGTATTCCTCCTCAAAGGCGGGCGCGGATCTCCTCGTGCAGGCATATGCACGCACCTACGGCATACCCGTATCGATCTCTCGCTGCTCGAACAACTATGGTGCGTTCCAGTTCCCGGAGAAACTGATCCCACTCATGATCATCCGCGCGCTGCGCGGGGAGAAGCTGCCCGTCTACGGCGACGGTCTCAATGTGCGCGACTGGCTTCATGTGGACGATCACTGCGCCGCGATTGACAGGATTGTGCGCTGTGGGAAAGCCGGAGAGGTCTACAACGTCGGCGGACACAATGAACGCTCGAATATCAATGTCGTCCGTACGATCCTCCGTACCCTCGGGAAGAATGAGGAACTCATCTCCTATGTCGAGGATCGCAAGGGGCATGATCGCCGCTATGCCATTGATCCCGCGAAGATCGGGCGCGATCTCGGCTGGCAGCCGGAGACCTCGTTCGAGGATGGCATCCGCAGCACGATTCGCTGGTATGAGGAACATCAGGAATGGTGGAAAGACATCGTGAGCGGATCGTACCGGCTGCGCAACGAGGCTGCGAGATAAGACGAGGCTCTTTGTACCGAAAATTCAGTATTGACATTGTGTAGGCTTTTCGCTATACTACCATTTGTCAGTGCTTAGGCGCGGGGGCATAGCTCAGCTGGGAGAGCGCTTGCATGGCATGCAAGAGGTCAGGGGTTCGATCCCCCTTGTCTCCACCATATCGGATGCTAGAGGATGTGAGAGAAATCTCGCATCTTTTTTGTTTGCTTTTGGTAAAATAAAAACCGCATCGCTTCTCAAAGCGATACGGATTCATATCAATGGTGCATCCGGGGGGATTCGAACCCTCGACCCACGGCTTAGAAGGCCGTTGCTCTATCCAACTGAGCTACGGACGCGCTGGTCGGGATGACAGGATTCGAACCTGCGACATCTTGCTCCCAAAGCAAGCGCGCTGCCAAACTGCGCTACATCCCGATACCGCACTATTATAATGAGCGATACGGGAAAAGTCAATACAGAGAGCCGACTTGAAGAGGCGTCCTATTTCACAATATGCTTGCCGCCGAGGAAGCGCGGTTTCCAGTAGTCGTTCGAAAGAGTGTCGATGCGGACGCCTTTGCTCGTGGAGGCGTGGATAAATTCGCCCTTGCCGAGATAGATGCCGCAGTGGGAAGCACCTTTTTCATACGTTTCGAAAAAGACGAGGTCACCGGGGACGAGCTCCTTTGCGCTCTTTGTCCTAAGTCCCAGTTTATACTGCTCATCCGCTGTACGGGGGATGGCGATGCCCTGCTTTTGAAAGACGTACTGGAGGTAGCCGGAGCAGTCGAATCCCTTTGGTGTTGCACCGCCGAATACATAGGGCGTCCCCATATATGCCTTCGCCGTTTTAATGATGCTAGAGACTTTGCTCGCGGGGAGGATGGGCTTGCCGTTCGGTGCAAGAGGCAGGGTATCCTGCTTTGCCGGCGGCGGAACGTCGACGCCCCACGGGCGCGTGGCAGGTGCATCCTTGAGTGCACGCCATGTTGCGTTGTTGACGACGCCCGTGATTTTTATTTTGCTGTCACGCTGGAATTCGGCAACGGCGCGTTCGGTATCTTTATCAAAGACGCCGTTGGCATTTTTGATCTTATAGCCTGCGTTTTGGAGCGCTTGCTGGAGGACGAGTACTTCGTGTCCGTGCGAGCCTTCCCGGAGCGTCGGCGACGCGGATGCCGTGCCGGCTGCGAGTGAGAATGCAATACCGGTGCCGATGAGGAGTTTTGCGAGGCGTTTCATGACGGTTCTTCCTTTCCGTATCAATGCGGAAGTTTGTTATCCGTGCCGGACGTGTTCGAGTCCTTGACTCAGGAAGCTGAGCACATGCTCGTCGTCTACGGAGTAGAGAACTTCCTTGCCGTCGCGGCGGAACTTGACGAGGCGTGCGTTGCGCAGGACGCGCAGCTGATGTGAGATCGCGGATTGTCCCATGCCGAGACCGTCGGCGATGTCATAGACGCGCAGTTCCTGCTCTGCAGCGAGCAATGAAATGATTTTGATGCGTGTGGGATCGCCGAGCGTCTTAAAGAGGTCGGCGAGATGCTGTGCGGTGTCTTGGTCAATGCATTTCAGAGGGGCGGCAGAAGTCATTCTTCCGGAGTCCTTTCTTATCAATAAATCTTGTTAATCTCAAATCCGTTCTCTGCGAGAGCACGAACGATGCGGTTGATGTGTTCCTGACCATGCGCCTCGACGGTAACGGTGAGCTGCACTTTTTTGAAGCTGTCCGTGACCATGCTCTGATCGTGGTCGAGACGAATGACATTCGCGTCCAAATCGGTGAGGATCTGTGCGACGTTGAGCAGCTGACCGGGCTTGTCCGGGAGCTGCACGGCGAAGCGGAAGACGCGTCCGCGCGAGATGAGTGCCTTGGAGATGAGTGCGGAAATCGTTGAGATGTCTATGTTGCCGCCGCTGACGAGAACGGCGATCTTCTTGCCGCGTATGTTGAGTTTTGGCAGTGCGGCGAGGGGGAGTACGCCAGCGCCTTCGGCGATGAGTTTGTGCTTCTCAATGAGGGAGAGCAGGGCACTCATGATCTCCATCTCGGAGACGGTGATGATCTCATCAAGATAACGGCGACAGAACTCGAATGTGAGCGTGCCCGCCGTCTTGACAGCGCAGCCGTCGGCAACGGTATCGGCGGAGGGGAGCGTGATGAGCTTTCCTCCGGAGAGCGCCGCCTTCATGCAGGCGGCGTTTTCCGGCTCGACGCCGATGATCTTCACATGCGGGTTGACGAGCTTTGTTCCAAGGGCTACGCCTGAGACAAGACCGCCGCCGCCGACAGGGACGAGAATTGCATCCACGTCCTTGAGTGCGTCGATGATCTCGAGTGCGATCGTGCCTTGACCAACAATGACATCGCGGTCGTTGAACGGGTGGATGTAGACGAAACCTTTCTCCTTTTGGAGCGATAGACTGTGCGCGTAGGCGTCGTCAAAGCCGTTGCCGTGCAGAATAACCGTCGCACCTAGTGCGCGGGTCGCCTCGACCTTTAGAATCGGTGTCGTGGCAGGCATACAGATGACGGCGGCAACACCGAGTTTTTGTGCGGCATAGGCGACTCCCTGCGCATGATTGCCCGCCGAGGCGGTGATGACGCCGCGACTCCGCTCCTCCTCGGTGAGCATGCTGATGCGGTTGTAAGCGCCGCGCAGTTTGAATGCACCGGTGATCTGGAGGTTTTCGAGTTTGAGATAGGCGGCGTTGCCGGAGAGATCGGAGAAGTACTCGCTGTATATGAGCGGGGTCTTTCGCACAATGCCCTCGAGCTGTTTTGCGGCGGCATAGATGCTCGCAATCCCTGTCGATGAAACGATGACCTCTTGTTCTGGTTGTGTTTGATCGTCTCCCATGTGCATGCTGCCTCCATATTACCTGCTCTTTATTTAGGTCAGTCTATCATTTTCGCCGTGGAACGTCAAATATTTTTGCACAAAAGCAGTCAGAATAAAGAAGGATTTCGACGCATTTTCAAGAATAAATACTATAACAGGAAGGGGGACGTGATGGACGCTTGTTTGCTGTATGCACGGATTCTCGTTCCTGTCGACGGCTCGGAGGGAGCGCTTCGCGCAGCGCAAAGCGCAGGGGAAATTGCCCGCGTGACGGGCAGCACGATAGACTTCCTCTACGTCACGCCCTTTGACGAGCGCACGGACGACGGTGCGGCATCATGGCTCCCGGAGACGGTGACTGCTTCTGCATCGGCACGTGCGCAGGAGATTTTCTCCGCAGCGGCGGCGGTTTTGCCCGCAGGTGTCGCGTATAGCAGCTTCCTGCGTGTCGGGAGTACTGTTGAAGAGATTCTGCGCTTTGCCGATGAGGAGAAGAGCGCACTGATTGCCATCGGCGGGAGAAAAACTTCGCGCGTGAGCGGTATTCTGCTCGGGAGCGTTTCGCAGGCAGTCCTCGAACGTGCACATACGCGTATCTTGGTGGCGGGGCGGGCGTGAGTTTTGCGATAGAGTGGTTTAGGTTCTTTGAGGAAAAGGAGGAACTGCCATGATGAAGAATATTTTGGTGCCGGTGGACGGTTCGGAAGGCGCTGACCGCGCCATTGAAAAGGCGGTCATGCTGGCAAAGCTCTGCAATGCGAAGGTAAACTTCCTCTACGTTGCAAATATTAATCAGCTCGCCATCAACGCGGTGCTTTCGGATGCGATTTTGGACTCCGTAACGAAAGCGGGGAATGTGATTCTTGAGCGCGCGATGGAGATGGTGCCGGAGGGCGTCGAGAAGGAGTCGTTCTCGGATACCGGTTCGCCGGCGGTCGTTGTCCTCGACTTTGCGGAGTCGAACAACATCGACCTCATCGTCATGGGCAGCCGCGGGCTTGGTGTTGTCAAGGGCGTACTCCTCGGCAGCGTCAGTCAGTACGTTGTAGAACAGGCAAAATGCCCTGTGCTCGTGGTTAAGTAAATTTTGTAAATTTCTGTGGGGCTGCTGCGGCGTATGTTCGCGGCAGCTCCCTTTGTCGTGTATGCCGAGATTTTAGGAGAGAAAGGCAGAGGTCTATGGATGTGCGCAGCCGCTTTATGCGGACTGAGATGTTGCTCGGCGTGGCCGGTATGGCGCGGCTTGCGGGCGCCTCCGTCGCTGTGTTTGGTATTGGCGGCGTCGGTTCGTTTACCGCCGAGGCTCTTGCCCGTGCGAGTGTTGGGCATTTGACACTCGTTGACAACGACTGCGTCGATGTGACGAATATCAACCGGCAGATCCACGCATGTACGGATACCATTGGGATGCCGAAGGTCGAAGCAATGACGGCGCGCATTCACGGTATCAACCCGCACTGCAAGGTGACAGGGATGCAGGCGTTTTATCTGCCGGAGAATGCGGATGATTTTTTTGCGCAGCGTTATGATTATGTCGTGGATGCGGTGGATACGGTGTCGGCAAAGATTGATCTGGCGCGCCGGTGCTGCGCACGCGGCATACCGATCATCTCGAGCATGGGGGCGGCGAACAAACTCGATCCGACACTGTTCGAGGTATTGGACATCTACGAGACGAAGGTGGATCCGCTCGCGCGTGTGATGCGGAAAAAACTTAAGGAGTATAACGTGCCGCATCTCAAGGTCGTCTGCTCGCTCGAACGTCCGCAGCATCCGACCGGCGGAAAAGAGCCCCCTGCTCCCGGCAGGAACAGTGTGCCGGGGAGCGTCTCTTTTGTTCCGCCAGTCGTGGGGATGATTATGGCGGGCGAAGTCATTCGTGATCTGTTGGGGATTCATGTGGAGGTATCGGCATGAAGATTTCTGTACTTGGATGCGGGCGTTGGGGCTCCTTTCATGCGTGGTATGCACATCGGATCGGACATGAGGTCATGCTGTGGGGACGGGAAGGCTCGCCGCATCTCGCGCAGCTCTATGCGTCGCGGCGGAACGAGTTCCTGACGATGCCCGAGGCGGTGCGGCTCACGGATGATCTTGCGGCGGCGCTTCGATTTGCGGATACAGTGATCATCTCGATTCATGCACAGGCGCTGCGCAGCTTCCTGCGTGATCTCAATGCTGCGGGAATGACCGGTCTGCTCACAGGAAAGCAGGTGATCCTCTGCATGAAGGGGATCGAGATCGGCACAGGAAAGCGGCTGACAACAGTGGTGCATGAGGAGCTTGGCGATACGGTGCGTCCCCTCGTATGGGTGGGACCCGGGCATGTTCAGGATTTTGTACGCGAGATTCCAAACTGTATGGTGATTGCGGGGGAGGAACGCGAGGAGCTGCGCGCGCTTGTTGAGGAACTTTCAAGCCCCTTGATTCGTTTCTATTATGGAGAGGATCTGCTCGGTACGGAGGTTGGTGCGGCGGCAAAGAACGTCGTTGGCCTTGCCGCAGGGATGCTGGACGGGTTGTCTTATGGCAGCCTCAAGGGCGCGCTCATGGCGCGCGGCACGCGAGAGCTCTATCGGCTCGTGCAGGCGATGGGCGGCGACGGTGAGACCATCTACGGACTTTCGCATCTCGGCGACTATGAGGCAACGCTGTTTTCGCCGCACAGCAACAACCGCCGCTATGGCGAAGCGGTGGTACGCGGCACGGCGGATGAGTTTCATAAAATTGCCGAGGGGGTCTATACGTCGGAGGCTCTCATGGCGCTCTCGCAGAAATACGGCGTTGATTTGCCCATCTCCGAGACCGTCTATGAGATTGTCGTACGCGGTGCCGATCCGCGGGAGCAGCTGACACGGCTGTTCCTCCGCGCGACCAAGGGGGAGAAGGATTAGGATATGAGCGAAATACGAAAACATATCGATGTCGTTGCCGGCGCGATCCTGCGCGGAGGAAGGGTGTACGGCGCCTGCCGCAGTTACGGTGACTACGCGGGGACGTGGGAGTTCACGGGCGGCAAGGTGGAGCCGGGCGAGACAGACGAAGCGGCGCTTATCAGAGAGATTCGTGAGGAACTCGGCATTGAGGTTACTGTGGAGGAGCTGCTCGGCACACTGGATCACGACTATCCGAAGTTCCACATGAATATGCGCCTCTATATCTGCCGCCATGTATCCGGCGAGCCGGAGCTGCGGGTACACTCGGAGGGACGATGGCTTGGGCTGCAGGATCTTTATACGGTGCGATGGTTTGAAGCGGATGCGGAACTCATCCGCCGGCTTGAAGCATATCTGCGTTGACAATGCTCCCTTTGCAATGCTATAATACACAGCGAGCCGACAGGCTCCACGCGCCGAAGTGGCGGAATTGGCAGACGCAGCAGACTCAAAATCTGCCGTTGGCAACAACGTGCCGGTTCGACCCCGGCCTTCGGCACCACAGCAAATATCCCTACGGGGTAATCTCCCTAAGAGCAGCGCAGAGCTCTTAGGGATTTTTTTACAGCAAGTCAAAACACTTGAAACTATACGTATATCACGGGTAATATTCAGCGGCGACGGGTTGACACATACGTCGGAAACGTGTATATTTGACAGAAAAATTTGATGAAGAAACAGAAAGGAAGGGTCAAGTTGGCACATTATTACACGGAGCCATCCCACACATTTGGAGAGTATTTGCTCATTCCGGGATACTCCTCGGCAGAATGCTTTCCGGCGAATGTTTCTCTGCGCACGCCGCTCGTCAAATTTCACCGAGATGAAGAGCCGGCGCTTTCAATGAATATTCCGCTCACATCTGCAATCATGCAGGCCGTTTCGAACGATACAATGGCAATTGCACTTGCTAAACAGGGCGGCATTTCATTCATTTATGGATCGCAGAGTATCGCAGAGGAAGCGGCGATGGTTTCCCGTGTAAAAAATTATAAATCCGGGTTTGTCAGCAGCGATTCGAATATCAGCCCGGAGACGACGCTCGGCGGCGTGCTCGATCTGCTCGCAAAGACAGGGCATTCGACGATGGCAGTAACCGAGGACGGTTCCGCCAACGGGAAACTTGTCGGAATTGTGACGAGCCGCGATTATCGCGTATCGCGCATGTCGCTCGATACGAAGGTCGCTACATTTATGACGCCGTTCGAAAAACTCGTTTGGGCGGATGCAGATTCCACGACGCTGACACATGCGAACGATCTCATTTGGGATCATAAGCTCAATATGCTCCCGCTCGTAGATAAAAATCAACGTCTTCGCTATATGGTGTTCCGCAAAGACTATACGGATAATAAGGAAAACGATCTCGAGCTGACGGACGACAACAAGAGCTATATTGTCGGTGCGGGCATCAATACGCGCGATTATGCCGAACGCGTGCCTGTACTTATAGCGGCGGGCGTGGACGTCCTCTGCATCGATTCCTCCGAGGGCTTTTCCGAGTGGCAGCGGCTCACGATACAGCATATTCGTGAGGAATTTGGCGACGCGGTAAAGGTTGGCGCGGGCAACGTTGTAGACGGGGAGGGATTCCGCTTCCTTGCAAATGCAGGCGCAGACTTTATCAAGGTCGGTATCGGCGGCGGTTCTATCTGCATCACGCGCGAGACAAAGGGCATCGGGCGCGGGCAGGCGACGGCGCTCATTGACGTTTGTGCGGAGCGCGATAAATATTATAAGGAAACGGGCGTCTACATTCCCATCTGTTCCGACGGCGGCATTGTTTACGATTATCATATGACGCTCGCGCTCGCGATGGGGGCAGATTTCCTGATGCTCGGGCGCTACTTCTCCCGGTTCGATGAGAGTCCGACAGATCGCGTCATGGTGAACGGTACCTATTATAAGGAATATTGGGGCGAAGGGTCGAACCGTGCGCGCAACTGGCAGCGCTATGACCTCGGCGGCAGTAAAAAACTTTCCTTTGAAGAGGGCGTGGATTCGTATGTGCCTTATGCAGGACCCCTGAAGGAAAACGTCGAGACAACGCTTTCGAAGATTCGCTCAACCATGTGCAACTGCGGTGCACTCTCACTCCCGGAGTTCCGTGACAAGGCAAAGTTGACGCTTGTCTCCTCGACCAGTATTGTCGAGGGCGGGGCGCATGATGTGATATTGCGCGACAAGCTCGGTCGCGACTAAGAAGGCGTGACACGCGATTTTGGCGCATCGCTGTGTCACTGCGAAAAATCCTGCGGTCGACGTAGGTTTCATCTACGCCTTCCCTTGTATTTTTCTTGTTCCTTGCGCTGCATCCAAACTTCCGCGTCACTCAGGTTGCGGTATAAGGCGCGATTTTGGCGCATAGCTGTGTTGCTGCGAAAAATCCGGTATTCGACGTAACTTATATTTACATCGAATACCGGATTTTTCTATGCCCTTTGCATAAATGTACGATAGGTTTTCTCCATCTCCTTGCGTGTCTTGGTCGCCGGCCATAGTTCGCCGAGCGCGCCCTCGCGCATTCCGGCAGAGAGGTGATCGTAGAGCAACGGATTTTCCATGCCGAGTCTCGCGATGAGCTCCTTCACTGTTTGACGCGTCGTATTGCCGTTATGCGGGCAGGGGGACGGCAGCGGTGTGAACCCATGATATCGTATCGCGTCGATGAGTTCCTGCTCGCGGAAGTAGACGAGCGGACGAATAACCGTCAGATTTGTCCGCTCCAGATAGGTCTTTGGACGGAATGTGTTGAGCTGCCCCGAATAGAAGAGGCTCATTAAAAATGTCTCCACTGCGTCATCATGATGGTGCGCGTATGCCACCTTGTTCATATTATGCTCCGCAGCGTAGCGGTTCACGGTGCCGCGTCGGAAGAATGCACAGGTGAAACAGGGGCTTTTATCGTCCTGTGCCGCTATCGTTCCCGCAATGTCCACATCTACAACCTCATAGGAGACGTCAAGGCTTTTGCAGAACGCGGCGATGGCATCCGTATCGAACGGCTCGTCGAACTGCGGGTTTACCGTAAATGCCGCGATGGAGAAATCTTTTTTTAACCGCTCGCGCAGAATAGCGAGCGCATAGGTTAGGAAGATGCTGTCCTTGCCGCCCGAAACACCAATGAGAATGCGGTCGCCGTCCTCGATGAGTTCGAACTCGACCACCGCGCGCATGAGTTTGCTGAAATAAGACTGCGGTATATTGATATTCATGAATTCTAAAACTCCCACCTATTCCTGCCAGCAGAGATAGACGCCGAGAATGCCGCGTTCTAAATGAATGGAGAAGCGCCGTGCCGTATTCTTCGGAGAAATGATATTGCTGATGGTTGTTGATGCACGTGCGGAGATCACTGTGCCCGTTAGCTCCCAATGCAGCCCCTGTGTCGTTACCCCCGCACATTCCTCCGTGAAAGGGAGCAAGGAAATGGCGCGCGGCATCTCGTCACATGCGATAGAAATCGATTCACCGCCGTGTAAATAGAGGAGCGTTTCCTTTTCATCAATCAAAATGCACGGAACGGGCGCGTGCGCGCAGATCGCAGCAGTACTGAAGAGATGATCCAAACGACCGCCAAACGCCGCCGTCAAAATGATCAGTGGGCGCGTGAAATGCTGTGCCGCAATCCGGAGAGAAAGAGCCGTATCCGAATCGTCTTTTTCTACAGGGAAGCGATATACTTCTGCTCCGTGTTCGACCGCCCAAGCCCATGCTTCTGGAGAAGCGCTGTCTCCGTCACCAATCAGTAGGGAGGGAGGCCTTGAGACTGCACGACACAGATTGACACCTTTGTCAATTGCCAAAATATGAGATGTAATGCCGGGCTTTTCCATTTCGGATAGAAGATCTGTGAACCATGTCGGAGAGGGAGCACGTCCGCCCCCTATACAAATCAGTAGTTCTGCAGCAGCACAGGGAAGAGTGACATGTATTCCGGAAAGAGAAAGCGTATGCATAGACGCTGCTCCTTTCTATATATTATGAATTATAGCATAAGATTTTTGACATAAACAATGAAAATTATCAAAAAGGGGCTTGACGAAGAAAAGCCGTTGTGTTATATTATGACAGTCGCGCTGATGAAGGCTAGAGGCTCTCGAGGCGCGCAAGATGTACCCTGAAAACTACACAATGCAGAGAGGTTAGAGATAATCTAACCGAAGCCAGATGCAACATCGTTGATAAAATGGTCAACGAGAAACAATTCTTTTACAGAATGACATTAATGAGTCGAGTGAGGCTCTTCTTTTACGGAGAGTTTGATCCTGGCTCAGGACGAACGCTGGCGGCGTGCTTAACACATGCAAGTCGAACGGAGCGAATGAAAGCTTGCTTTTATGAGCTTAGTGGCAAACGGGTGAGTAACACGTAGACAACCTGCCGATCAGATGGGGACAACATTCCGAAAGGAATGCTAATACCGAATGGCGTGTAGGGGAGGCATCTCCCCCTATATGAAAGATGGCCTCTATATATAAGCTATCACTGATCGATGGGTCTGCGTCTGATTAGCTAGTAGGTAAGGTAACG